>JACAEL010000044.1 GCA_013388835.1 Candidatus Thorarchaeota archaeon
GAATAGGACTGTGTCAGAGATGTCACACTCATATGCTTGATGCAATGAATGCCTGCTGACCTGCAGAACAGGGTACGGGAGGTGCTAGGTGACCGGGCGGCAGCATTATGTGGTGGGAGCCCGCCTGATGAACAGGCAGGGCTCTCTGCTGCACGCAGAAATGCAGCGTGTGCAGTGAGGCTAGTCTTCCGAGTCGAGGTAGTTGACGGTCACCAGATGAGCGCTGCAGCTGATACACGGGTCGTAGGACCTGGCGATGATCTCAAACTGCAACTCAAGGTTCTCGGTCTGACGCCTCTGCAGGAGGGTCTCACCACTCTTCCAGATGAATGCCTCAACATCATCGAGAAACATCGCAGTCGGTGTGATGTAGTCGGCAGCGGCTGTCTTACCATCCTTGATCTCGTAGTGATGAATGAGAGTACCTCTTGGTGCCTCGACGCCGCCTGTCCCTGATCCACTCTGTCTCGTCGGCTTTGCAATCGCGGGAGTCTCCATCTGGAGGATCTTGTCAACGGTCTCGATTATGCCCTCCAGCGAGAAGACCATCTCGATGGCCTGGGCAAAGTTGTTGTACAGCGGGTTCTTGTACCATCTCGGGTTGACGAGCTTCTTGTACGCCTCAGCAGCCTTGCCTTTGAACCGCTTGCCGAGAAGTAACACCCTGGCAATGGCGCCGACAGTGAAGGGCTTGCCCAAGTACGTACTGCGCTTTGCAAAGCTGTGCCCAACCACTCGCTCTACGATGACCTTCTTGTAGTCCTCGACGCTGTGCTCCTTTCCATCCGATGTGAGAATGATGTCGCCGTAGTAGTCGTATCCGTCATGGGGGGGCTTCATGCAGAGGAACTGGGTCTCACGTTCCATGTGGTCCGGAATGTCCAGCCCTGCAAGGATATCGATAGTCTGCATTGCAAAGGGCAGAAGCTCCTCGGCCTCGGCCTTCAGCTCCAGCAGGGTCTCTCGCGAGGGCAGTCTTCCGAATCCGCCCAAAATGGGGTTCTCACCGTGAACCATTCTTCCACCCATTGTGCGCATGACCTTGTTGCCAAACTTCTTGAGCTGGAGTGCCTTCTTGACGACCTCTCCGTGTTCAGCAGCCATTGCAACAGCATTGTCGTAGCCGAAGAAGTCGGGAAGAGCAAGGAAGAACACATGGAGACTGTGGCTCTCAATCATCTCCCCGTGGTGCATCAGGTGACGATACTCCTGAGTGACCTCTGGAATGTTCACGCCCAGACACTTCTCCAGAGCTCGCAGGCTGGCAAACTTGTGAGACAGGTTGCATATCGCACATATTCGTGGCACAAGACTGAGGTCTTCTTCAGGGGTCTTTCCTATCACGAAGGTCTCAAAGAGGCGGGGCCCTTCCAATATGTCAACCTTGACATCGGTGACCTTCCCACCCTTGATGTCAACCTTTATGCCGCCATGGCCCTCGACACGCGCCAGCGGTTCAATGTGAATACTCTCTTTCTTTGACATTCAGTGTACCTCCATTGTGTCTAGATGTCCTTGATGAATTCCAGTATCTTGTGACCGCCATAGTTCTTGATACGGCGAAACACCTCTTCTTTGCTCAGTCCAAAGCTCTGGAGGAGCTCGAAGTGCTGTCGGAAGTTGCCATCCGCCTGTGGACCCCAGCAGCCCACGCACGGCAGACCATGGTTCGGACATGCAGAGCCGCAGCCACCCTTCGTGAGCGGTCCGAAACAGAGTTTCTTGTCCAGCAATAGACAGCGGTTCTCATGAAGCTTGCACTCGTGGCAGACAGGATGCAAGGAGGGCTCAGGATCCGCCCCATGCAGCAACCGGGATATGAGCGCGAAGGCCTGTTGCGAGTCAATTGGGCAACCCGGCAGATAGTAGTCCACCGTCACATGCGCATCGATTGGCGCGGCCTCGATAGGGTCCGTGATGAACTTCACTTCACCGTATACGTCCCTCAGACGCTTGGCAAAGCTGCCATCGTTTGCGAACATAGCCTGTGGACCACCACTCACCGCACAGTTGCCTATTGCAACCAGTATCTTGGCCCTCTTCCGAATCTCCTGAATGTGCTCGCGCTCCTCTTCAGTGCTGATGCTACCCTCAACAAACGCCACGTCTAGGTCCCCTTCAGGCGGGTTGCTTGAGGCCATCACAAATGACCTGATGTCCGCGGCGGCGAAGAGGTTCAGTATCTCATCCTCCGTGTGTATCAGAATGAGCTGGTCACCGGCACAACCGGTGAAGCCGTACACACCAATCCTCGGCTTCTGAACTGGAGTATCTTTGACCTTTGCCATCTAGATCAACTCCCTGAAGTGTATGGTGTCCCAGTAAGTGAACACAGGTCCACTCGTGCATGTGTAGAGGTTGTCAAGTGCACAGTGTCCACACTTACCTACACCGCATTTCATCTTCCTCTCGAGTGATAGCTGAATCTGATTCTTGGGGATCTTCAGGTTCAGCAGTTCCTTTATGACGAACTTGTACATGACAGGAGGACCGCAGACGACCGCGTTGAGCTTCAGTGGGTCGAGTCTGGGCAGGTTCTTGAACAGTGTTGTGACCACACCGACATTCTCGGTCCAATTGCCACCGTCCACCTTGTCAACGGTGTAGAAACACTCTATGTCCCGTCGGTCCTTCAGCTGGAAGAACTCGGTCTGGAACAGGATCTCATCAGGTCGCCTTGCCCCGTAGAGGAAGAAGAGCTGCCCGAAGTCGTCACGGTTGTCGAGCACATAGTATAGGATGGACCGCAGGGGGATGACTCCGAGACCTCCAGCAACGATGATCAGGTCCTTGCCTCGCATCTGGTCCAGTCTGAAGCCATTACCATACGGGCCGCGAATATAGATGATGTCATTGTCACTCTTGGTGAACAGCACCTCTGTGAGTTTCCCCACTTTTCTGACACCCATCTCGAGAATCCCGGGTCGGCTTGGCGTGGATGATATCGAAAACGGTGCTTCACCGACACCGGGCAGCGACAACATGAGGAACTGACCGGGGTTATAGGTGAACGACATTGCCCTCTTGACATCTAGGAATCGGACTTGGAAGAAGCGATGGTCCTTTATCAGGTCGTATTGCCTCACGATTCTGGCAGCTTCAGGCTGGAATGGATTCTCAATACCGATTTCAACGCTCATCACTTGGGCACCTCCCTTGCAGACAGCGCTTGTGAAACAGTCAGGACATTGATGTCCACGGGACATGTGTCTACGCATCGTCCACATCCCACACAGGAGGGACGACCGTACTCCTTCCCGAAGGTCTTCAGCTTGTGCGTGTACCAGAGCTTCAGTCGATCGGCTCTAGTGGCCCTGAAGTTGTGACCTCCAGCAACCAGACTGTAGTCTACAAACATGCAGCTGTCCCACATCCTCTCGCGTCGTCCACTCACCTTGTTGCTCACGTCTAGCACATCGGTGGTGTCATAGCAGTTACACGTTGGACAGACCATGGAACACTGGCCACAAGAGAGGCACTTCTTACCGAACTGCTCCCATATCTCCGAGTTGTAGCTGAGCTCCATCAAGTCTGGCATGTTACGAAAGGCGAAGGACTTCTTGAACGCCAAGTTCCTCTTCTCTCGCCAGGCAACATACTTGGCGATGTCTTCGTGTGTGACCTCGTCCTCGAAGAACTCATCATGGCACAGGATCATGTCATGGCCGAGACTTGACCCAACCCATACCAGGTAGAACTGGTCCAGGTCAATGAAGAACAGGTCGTATCCTTCCTCTACTATGTCGGTCCCGGTGGAAGTGCAGAGCGAGTTCTCAGTAGGCATGCAGGAGAAACCGAGGATTGCACTGTTGTGCCTCAGTTGTGAGTAGTACGGGTCCGGAGGGTCGGCCATGAAGACATCGTCAAGTCGGAGAAGACTGTGAATCTCACACGGGTGAACTCCAATTATCACCCGCTTCTCCACCATCGAGTAGTCAGGCTGAAAACCAGACTCGCCAAACCTGAACATGTCGAACTTCATCGGGTGAAAGAGCTTCTTGATGGGTATCAGAGGATGCTCATCAGAAAAGACAGCTTCACTGATGCTCTCTATGGGACCATACGTCAGGACTCCATTCTTCCTGACTGGAGCGTAGAGCCTGCCGAACTGCCCCAAGCACTCAAGGAAAGGCTCGAGGAACTTCTTGTACATCTTGATGATGCGCACTGCTATGCACCTGTGTCAGTGATTACGCCGAAGGGCGTCCACCTCGTCCCCTAATTAACCCTATTGCACGTACGCGCACACGTTCACGAGATTCTCTTCTGATTGAAGTCACACAGCGGAACCGTCTTGACTGTCGATAGTCGGACAGCATGGTAACATCCTGAGTGAGTTTCAGTACAGATGTGCATCAGTGCACTTCAGAAGACTTTTGAAGTAGAGGGCCGAATGATAGCACTGGTGGGCTGCTCGCAAGGAACCTCATGGTGATAAGTCTACCAATGTCACCACCCCCCAACAAAGAAGAACCCTTGCTTGCGTCCACCAACCTACTCTGCACCGGGGTGTGAACCTGCACGAGTGGCATGAGAGACTACTATGGAGCCAGACTGGCTGCGTCCCGCTTGAGGAGGTGTTATCAGATAGCCTCCCCCCGAGTGCAGCAGTATCTCAATGCTGAGATTGACCATGTGCTGGAACGTCTTGGTGAGTCTAAAGATGTGTTGGAACTTGGCTGCGGATATGGTCGTGTGCTCGCAAGACTGAAGAACTCCGCCAGACGAGTTGTCGGGATTGACACATCGCTCGCCAGCCTGCTGGATGGACGAGCTGCTGGTGAATACGGCCTTGCCCAGATGAATGCGGTCAGTACGGGCTTCATTGACCGCTGCTTTGACGTTGTCGTCTGCATCCAGAATGGCATCTCAGCCTTCAGAGTCGACCCCTCGCATCTCATTCGGGAGAGTGTACGCATCACGAGAGCGGGGGGACTGTGTCTCTTCTCGACATACTCGGAGAAGTTCTGGCAGGAGAGACTCGACTGGTTCAAGGCTCAGGCGGATGAGGGACTGATTGGAGAGATAGACTGGAAGAGGACACATGACGGGGTGATTGTCTGTGAAGACGGCTTTGAAGCCAAGACGTTCTCTCGGGAGGACTTCTTCAGACTGGGCTCAGCAACCGGACAGGAGTTTAAACTGGTGGAGGTGGACGATTCAAGCCTCTTCCTTGAAATCGAGGTTCAGTAGCGTCTGACTGTCTGAGACTACTAGCTAATCTACCTGTTCACGGTCATCCTCAGCGCATGTGTCCTTTTTCTCTTGATGTCCCATCCGTTTCAGAGCGACCTTGATAGAAGACAACGGGACAGAGATGGAGTGGCGTAGTCCGTCAACAGTGGAGAGTGTCTTGACGTTCCTTCGGGTCTCAGACACAATGGCCTCTATGACCATCTTCTCATCGACCTCGCCGGTCTCCTTGACAAGTGCGAGGCGATGGAGAGCGTAGAAGCCCAGTAGAGCGGATCCAACGAACACAAAGTCCAGCCCAGTCAGGTCCAGCTTGATTGGGATGTGCCAGTCAGGGTGGGTCGGGTCAGTGCCACTGATAAGGTCGAAACCCATGCTGAGCGTCTTGTCTGCAAGCAACGTCGCTAATACACCACCTACAAGCGGTGCGACAAGGCCGGCCACCGCTATTGCAATCCCTCGCGCAGCAAGATACGACTGTGCCTCGCCACGAGGCGCCAACTTCAGGCCAATGTTACTGGAAGTGAGGTTCACTCCTGCAGCAGAGATTCCGGTTATGATATGAATCAGCAGCAGAAAGGGGATTAGGGCTGGTGTGCCCTTCGCATACTTGGACAGCACCCACAAGAAGGTACCTAGCATGAAGAGAGGGACAGTGACAAGAAGAACCGACTTATTAGAGAACCTGTCTGAGAGTCGTCCCCAAAATCGGAGGAAGAGTATGCTCATCACCTGAGTCGAAGCAGACAGGGCCGTGGCAACTGGCAGTCCCACATTCAGTAGGCTTCCGTCGAGTAGATACACCGCAAAGAACGGAGCAGCGAGAGCTGTGCTGAAGCTCCATGTCGCGGAGAAGAGCATGAGGTTCCTGAAGTTCTCGTCCCGGTAGGGCTCTCCCAGAAGGCTTGAGAAGCTTGGTCTTGGTCCCGGAGGAGCCATCTCCGGCTCTGGAAGCACATGGATGTAGTAGACTGTAATCACACCAACGGCGAAGGCGGTGACAAAGAGCACGCTGTAGGCATATGCGGGAGGTCCCACATTCAGAGCGTTCCACACGCCGACGAAGTAGCCACCGAGGAGTGACACAATCACGGCCACGACAGCTCCGATGGTCATGCGCTTTGAGAAGAAGACGCCCATCCGGTCCTGAGGCACCAGGTCTCTGAGCCATGAGTTCCAGCTTGGCGAGCCAATGGCTACGAACATGGCTTGCACACCGACAAGGACCGTGAAGAGAAGGACGCCCAGCTCAGACGTCGATATGAATGGGATGAGAGCCATGAACAGGATTGCAATCCTGCTGGACAGGATCGTGTAGACGTTGATGGGCTTTCTCGTCTTGTATTTGACGGTCAGGTAGAGGGCGGGGACTTGAGCCAGCTGCGAAAAGGACGGGATTGCTGCGAGAATCCCGATGACGTACACAGGAGCCCCCAGCAGTATGGCGAATCCAATGAGGAAGACGCCCTCTGTGAGCGTAAGCTTGACCTGGCTGACCACCATGATCTTCAGCAGTGTCCGCAGAGCGAACTCAGTATCATCCTGTGAGAGTGCCTTTGGTTCGGGCTCCAAGTCGGACTCCTCCATTGTGTTGTCAAATAGAGCCTTTGTGAGGACAATGAACAACCCTTAAGATGCCGAGCGTTTGTCGCAGGGTTAGGTCAGAGGTGCCTCTTATATGGCTTGGTGCGTGCTCGTGAAGGGACATTGTCGTGGAAGGAACTGTGACTACTGGGCACGAGTGAGACTGCGAAAGATGACCAGCGATGAGGTGTTCAATGCTCTCTGCGACGGCGTGCATCGGTGCATGTCAGGGCACGCCGACTTGGACTCCGCAATGGAGCAGTACTGGTCGGAATTTGGCCTCAGGGATAGAGTGAGGCTCAGTAGAGAGGACTCTGAGCTGCACGACAAGCTCAGGGCCATAGAAGAGCGCCTACGCGTGTCGTTCAGGGGACAGGGATCATGTTGCCCGGATTCAGTAACCACAGTGGGTCGATAACTCGCTTGACACGCTGTATCTGAGCAATGCCTTCTGGTCCGTACATCATCTCAAGGAACGGTCGCTTCAGCTTCCCAATGCCGTGTTCTGCGGCCACCGTGCCGCCAAGCTCCACCGCCCTCTTTGCGAATAGCATGTAGTTCTCCATCCCCTGTCGGACCTCTTCGTTGTTCCGCGGAATCATGTTCACGTGGAGGTGATTGTTGCCAATGTGGCCGAAGATGACGTACTCCATCCCTTGTGCATCAAGAGTCTCGCGATAGAACGCCAGATAGTCCCGCAAGGCTTCGTCTGGAACAGCCATGTCAGTGCCAATCTTGTGCACCTCGTGGAACTGCTGCTTGCGTTGGGCAATCAACCCGTTTACAGTCTCCGGAACAAAGTGGCGCACCGTCTTCATCTTCTCAAGCTCGGCTCGGTCCAGGCCGGCCCAGCTGGACTCGGAGGAAGAGTTGTGTCGATTCAAGACCTCCTCGAGTGCCATTACCTTCTCCTCCATCTCCGCCTCGGTATATGGGAACTCAAAGAAGACAATCGCTCTGGTGTCAGGTTTGAGTGCGGGGACCTTGATTCCTGCAGCACCCGCCTTCTCACGAATCATGGTGACCGCATTGGAGTCGAAGTACTCCAAGAAGTCCATCTGGATTGGAGATTCTGGAGACCGCGCGTCGCACACGAAGCCCACCGCGTCATCCTCGCTGGGAAAGAAGGCCATGACTGTCATCATGTTCTCCGGCAGTGGATGTAGACCCAGCTCGACGAGTGTGAAGACACCAAGAATACCCTCTGAACCGATGAACAGGTCAATCAAGTCCATGTCTGGCTCTGCATAGAGCCCAGCTGCGTTCTTGGTCCTGGGCATCACATATGATGGCACCTGAATCTCGACCTTCTTGCCGTCACTCAGTAGCACCTCGAACTTGCCGCCATTTGCGAACACCTTGCCACGGTGAATGTCGAGCACGTCGCCATTCATCAGTACCACCCGGACTCTGCGGACCCACTCCCTCACGGCGCCATATCGGAACGTCTTCGCACCAGAGGCGTTGCAGGCCACAATCCCACCAAGCCAAGCGCTGGTCTCGGTGGGGTCCACGGGGAATGTGTAGTCGGTGGACTCTGCCATGAACCGCTGGAGAGCCTTCTCCTGCTCGGGTGTACCATTCCCCCTTATCGAATCGAGCCGCTTCGTCGTAACCACCTTTACCAAGTCCTCAAGCAACACGCCGGGCTGAGCACCAATAGAGTACAGGCCTCCGGACTCGTCATAGGACATGTAGAGGAGCCTGTTCATCCGCTCCAGATTGAGTATGATGCCCCCAAGCGGTACTGCTGCTCCGGTCAGGCCTGTTCGACCTCCCTGAACGGTCACGGGTCGTCCAGCCTGCTGGGCATGGCGAAGGACAGTAGCAACCTCTTCTTCAGTGGCGGGAAACACTATCTCTTCGGCCACACCGTCAAAGGAATGCGACTCGTCATCAAGGTACAGCGCATAGGTATCCTTGATCTCAGACGGGTCTGTCACTCGCTTCATCTTAGACAGGTCGGCACTGTTGACAGCACTTGCAGTGATGCAGTTGGTCAAGAGAGCTCCTCCGAGTAGCTTTTTACTCTGAGATGCTACCAGCGTGTAGGATATGAACTATTGGATTGGGTGGTCGTCTTCAAGATGAGACTCGCGGCAGTTTCCGACATTCATGTCAGACCGGACGGAAGTGATGCAGGCCTACTGAGAGAACTGAAGACCCGCATCGAGGAACTGGGCCCTGATGCCCTTGTGGTGGCAGGGGACATTAGCAGCCATCTGACAGTCCTAAGGGAGACCCTGTCGGCACTTGCGATGGGGATACCGTGCCTATATGTCGCTGGCAATCACGACATCTGGTTCGAGAAGGAGACCAATCAAGGGTCACTGGAAAAGTACTCGAGACTGATTGGCGAGGCTTGCAGACAGACCGGCTGGACTCATCTTCCGGACGGGTCCTACGTCATGGGGGATGTGGCATTCATCGGTTCAATTGGATGGTCGGACTACTCCTTTCGTCGCGAGGAACTAGGCATTCCGCTTCGGAATTATGAGATGAAGGAGTACAGGGGCTCAACATGGTTCGACCTGTTTCAGGTGGACTGGGACTTCACAGACGTAGAGGCGACGAATCTATTCAACCGGAAGATTGCATACGACCTCTCTACACTGCCAAGACATGTAAAGCACGTCGTGTACGTGTCGCACCACCTCCCCTTCCGAGAGCTGACCCTATACAAGGACAGACTGCCTTGGGACTTCTTCAGTGCATACATGGGAGCCCGGAGCACTGGGGAGCTTCTCCGGCAAGACAAGAGGGTGATTCTCACAATATCCGGTCACTCGCATATACGAAATGTCGTGCGGCTGAACGGAATCACAGCAGTCTCAGTCCCTGTCGGATACGGGAGGCCAGAGGAAGCAGGACTTGCAGAGTTTGCAAGAAAGGCAGTAGCCTGCATTGATATTGACGGGAGCGAGGTCAAGCTGCTCGACTTTGTTCGAGGCGACATATGCGAAGGGCTTCCCTACGGCGTTTCAGATTAGAAGAGGTCAGCAAGCAGTCAGAGAGATGCACCAGCTCAGGCATCCTACTGCATTCGAGTGGAGGGGAGTCAGGGACACCACCAGTGCTAGCAAGCGATACAAGCAGTCTGGTCAGTCGCGGTGCTCTCAGAGGAACGAGAACAGAGGGGGGGCGCCCCGCCCCCGTCCAACGCCGCCGGGAGGACGAGCATCTACAGGGCGCGAGGACGCCCGTTAGTATTACTGTCAAATACCTATTTTTGGCTTTGCAATTAGACAGTTTGTTACCACTTGTATGTAACAGCACTCGATTAATATGCGCACAGGTCTATGAACTAAGAAGTGGAGGCCAGAACACTGCCACGTAGAGCTCGTTGTCCGCACTGTGACCGTCTCTTCGATATAGAGACTCTCGACCAGCATGTGTTCAAGTGTCGCAGTCGCAGAAACAGCAGTAGCCTTGAGGAGAAGGTGGGAAAAGGAAAGGTCTTGGTCGTCGATGGCAACAACATCGCCTATTCCGCTTCACAGAGTGGGATACCTCAGGTTCAGACTTTGCGGGCTGCAATACGTAGCCTTAGGAACAATGACTATAGACCACTTGTTCTGGTGTCAGCCGCACTGATTCACAATGTGGACGAACCGGACGAGCTGCAAGCAATGATATCTGCAGGAGACATCATCCAGGTGTCGCGGGGGCAGAATGATGACTTGGCAATAATCCGGATGTCACAGGAGAAGTACGCAGACATAGTGACCAACGACAGGTTTCTCGACTGGCTTGACAGGTATCCATGGCTCAGCAGCAGAGTCCGGAGGTACAGACTGACTCCGTCCGGGATCATTCTGGTATGAGTGTAACTTCCCGGGTACAGTTGCTTCGAAAGCGTTAAAATCGGTGAGCCAATGCACGCTTGGGAGGTAGACCCCCCGGTGAAGGCCAAGGAACTACGAGCGATGTACCTGGAGTTCTTCAGGCAGAAGAAACACAAGATAATAGGTTCGTCATCACTACTGCCCGAAAACGACCCGACAGTACTATTCACGACCGCA
Organism: Candidatus Thorarchaeota archaeon; assembly: GCA_013388835.1. Lineage (NCBI taxonomy): Archaea > Promethearchaeati > Candidatus Thorarchaeota > Candidatus Thorarchaeota archaeon. Next base: position 10,800 of record JACAEL010000044.1, read on the forward strand.
GGCATGCATCCGCTCGTCCCATTTCTCTTGGGCCAGCCTCATCCGCAGGGAACGCGTATTGCCAACTGCCAGAAGTGCATAAGGACGACCGATATCGAGTCCGTGGGAGACCCCAGTCACCTCACATTCTTCGAAATGCTCGGAAACTGGAGTTTGGGCGACTACTGGAAGAAGGAGGCAATCTCATGGAGCTATGAGTTCCTGACCTCCAAGAAGTGGTTGGGCTTCGACCCCGCAAGACTGTCAGTGACCGTCTTCGCAGGGGACGGTGACGTGCCTCGCGATGACGAGTCCGCACAGATATGGAGAGAGCTCGGCATCCCAGAGGAGAGGATATACTTCCTTCCAAAGGAGGACAACTGGTGGGGCCCCGCTGGACTAGTCGGTCCCTGCGGCCCGTGCACAGAGATGTTCATCGAGATTGACAGCGTCCCCCCGTGTGGTCCACAGTGCAGACCCGGATGCCACTGCGGCCACTACTTCGAGGTGTGGAATGATGTCTTCATGCAGTACAACAAGACGGTGGATGGAAAGTACGTTCTTCTGGGACGCCGTAATGTTGACACGGGAATGGGAGTCGAGCGTACCACTGCAATGCTGCAGGGAGCTCCGACAGTATATGACACCGAGCTGTTCAGACCTCTGACTGACAAGATCAAGGCCCTATCAGGAAAGGAGGAGTTCTCGGAATACGACATGCGCCAGGTGCGGATTATCGCAGACCACGTCAAGTCTGCAGTGATGATAATGTCAGATGACAGAAGGATATCACCATCCAATGTCGAGCACGGGTACATAGTCCGACGACTACTCCGCAAGGCAATCCTCAGTGCAGACAAGCTGGGCATATCCGCAGGAGTCCTAGAGGACCTTGCTGGGACTGTGGTCGAGATGTACAAGGACATCTACGAGGAGGTCCTAAGAAACCGAGAGTTTGTCCTGCAGAACCTGCGCGACGAAGAGAGAAAGTTCCGTAACACACTGGGAAAGGCATTGAAGAAACTGAAGCAGACGCTTGATGAGACCGGTACTGTGACCGGTAAAGACGCGTTCGTCCTCTTCACGAGCTTCGGACTGCCTCTTGAGATGACCAGAGAGATAGCGGAAGAGAGTGGGGTAAGAATAGACATAGACGAGTTCAGGAGAGAGTTCGAGCACCACAGAGACATCTCAAGGACGGCGACTCAGGGGAAGTTCAAGGGTGGTCTTGCAGACCACAGCGAAGAGATCACAAAGCTTCACACTGCGACGCACCTGCTGCAGGCAGCCCTGAGGAAGGTCCTAGGCGAGTCTGTCAGACAGATGGGCAGCAACATCACCCGGGAGAGGCTCCGCTTTGACTTCACGTTCTTCAGAAGACTGACACCCGAGGAGATACAGCGAGTCGAGGACCTTGTCAACGAGGTGATAGCGGCGGACTGCAAAGTGACCCGGACCGTAATGAAGTACGATGAGGCAATTGCAGCGGGAGCCCTTGCGTTCTTCAAGGACACATATGGTGATGAGGTCTCGGTGTACTCAGTGGAGGGCTTCAGCATGGAGGTCTGCGGAGGGCCGCACGTTGAGCGTACTGGTGTCCTGAAGAAGTTCAAGATCAAGGACCAAGAGAGTATTGGGTCTGGTCTCATGAGGATAAGGGCAGTCCTTCTCCCGTGATAGGAAGGGCGAGGACCAACCACAGGGCCGGTATAGGGAGTCCGGCCTCTGAGGAGATTCGGGCCGCCCACGAGATCACCACGAGACCCCCATGCGGCCACTCTGGCCTATCCATGCCATCTTGACTGGCGCTCAGTCCAAGCTGTGATTGTCACATGGAAGTGTGTTGAGTTGTTGTGCCGGCCCCAACCACAGAAACAGACTTAGGCGCCCAGCACAGACGCAGATGCACTATGAACTGAGATGTGATGGTCGTGAGTGCGTTCTCGAAGATTCTCGGCCTCGGTGACAAGGCCCTGCAGGACCAGGCGGATATGCTGCTACTCAGACTGGCCAAGACAATGCAAGTGGCAAGTGCAAGACTGTTTGACTGTGTCACCGGCTGGACGGAAAGGGACATGGACCGGGCGCGTACAATAGAGGGAGAGATAGTCCAGCTTGAGCGTCAGGGCGATGCAATAGTCGACGAGATTGTCGAGAGCATCTTTGCAAAGAACGCGTATCCGCCGCAGCAGACCCAAGAGAGATACGAACTGGTGAAGCGGATCGATGATGTGATTGACGCTGCCGAGCGGGCTGCGAAACTGATTGGTGCCATCAGGTCAAGGTCACCTCCTGACGGGCTAAAGGCAATCGCAGAGAAGTGCTGGAACTGCACCGACTTGCTGCAGGACGCCATCAAGCACATCCTCACAGACTTCAAGGCTGCATGGGACCTCTCGAGGAGAATTGAGGTGATACGCGAAGAGACCCGCGACATGCACTATTCCCTCTTGGAACGACTGATGAACTCGTCAGTCGACCTCAGCGAGGCTCTTCTCGCTCATCGCCTCGGTGAGCAGATCATCGCGGTGGCCATAGCTGCCGAGGAGGTCTCAGACTTCATACGGACGCTGGTCGTCAAGTACATGTAGCATGGGGATGAGCGGCGTGGAAGTCCTGCTACTAGTGGTGATGCTAGCTTTCGGCTTTCTGGTTGCGTTTGCGATAGGCAGCAACGATGAGGCCATGAGTCCGGCAGTGGGGTCAAAGGTCCTGACTCTCCGGACCGCAGTATGTCTGGGCGCATGCATCAGTCTGGTTGGGGCGCTCTCACTGGGCGGCAATGTGTCAGCGAAGGTTGGTTCAGACCTCATTGGAGGCCGTTCTCTGACCACTGCGATGGTCCTTGCGATTCTCCTCGCAATGTCACTCTGGCTTCTCGTGGTCTCGGCTGCCAGAGGACTCCCCATTAGCACTACTCAGTGTATCGTTGGTTCAGTGATTGGTGCAGTCCTGATAGCAGCGGTAGTGGAGACTGGCGACTGGGGAGTGAATGCGGTGAGTTGGGCGGTAGTTGCAGAGATACTCGCGGGGTGGCTCGTCTCGCCAGTCATCGGATTCCTCGTCAGTGCAGCAGTCATAACAGTCATCCGAAGGACACAGCGAAGAGTCAAGGGCCTGACAGGAGTAGAGAGGCAGGAGAAACTCGCGTCCTATGCATTGGTGGTCTTTCTCATCTGGACGACTCTCAGCAGAGGAGGCAATGATGTTGCCAATGCGGTGGCACCACTGGTCTCAGTACCAGAGTTTCAAGGGACCGCCAACATAGGACCACTTGTCGTCCCCGCAGTCCACATTCCCTTGCTTGTGGGCGGCATTGGAATGGGAGCGGGTCTCATAGTGGTTGGTCGAAAGGTCATCAAGACGCTGGCCACGGAGGTCGTCACGCTCTCGCCCACGACAGCACTCTCGGCAAGTGTATCAGTCTCGCTAGTCCTCTTCTTCGGTACTCTTCTCGGCTTTCCGCTGAGCGGAACCCATGTGCTGGTCGCGGCATTGATTGCAGTGGGATGGGTGGAGAGCAAGCCACTGCAGCGTAAGCAGGTGATGGAGATAGTCACATCATGGATAATAACAGTCCCGCTGTCTGCGCTACTTGCAGCGGGTATGCTCGTGCTCCTCTGCCACCTCTTTCCGGGACTCTGAACATCAGTGCTACGATTATGGGTGCTGTTGCGTTTCAACGCCCGGTGGCATCTTGTGAATCAGCAAGTACTCCTTTGCAAGGGACCCCAGCTGCCGTGCCTCGCCCTCCGTGAGATGCACACGGGGGCCTTCTTGGGGAGCGACCTGATGTGTGGCCTCAATCACAGCCAGATCCGCCCCCCGCACTACCGTCTCGGCAGCAGGACAGAGGCGAGTGTCCCCCGTATAGGCTATCGTAGTCTGACCGACCTGCACCCTAAAACCAAGAGCAGGCATTGGTGAGTCGCACTCGCGGGTGTTTTCGAGCCCAAAATGCTCAACATCAATCGCCTGTATCTTGAAGAAGTCCGTGTCGAACCCCGCACCACGACCCACCTCATGGTAGAAGAGCCTGAAGGGCATCGACTCTCTGTATGCGGTCCTGAAACCTGTGACTATGGTCTGGGCCTCAACGCAGCCCATGGGAAACAGAATGTTGAGAGGAGAGTTGCGCTTGAGCATCCTCATGAATCCGAGAAGGGCATGAAGCCCACCTACATGGTCGAAGTGGCCATGGCTTATCGCTATGAGGTCTATCTCCTTCACAAAGTCCGTCTGTCCTGTGGAAACGAGGTCTCGTAGAGCCCCGTCACCCACATCCATTAGCATCATCTTGCCCGTGAACTTGGAGTACACAACCAGAGTGGTGCTTACACCTGCTATGCTATATGGTACGTGCACCCGGACTTCATCGTTTTCCCACACGACCAATGTCATCTACCTCGCCATGGAGTCACTGCATGATATGACGCGCCCACAGAAAAATGTCGTGGCGACGGAGGTGTCATCGTTCACCTCCGTCAAGTCGCTCTACTGCTCATAGCCAAGTGGCGGCACTCTTGCAAGCCACAGCATGAAGTAGCCAATGAATACCGACACTGCGAGACCTACGGTGGCCAACAGCAGTACATCGATCCAAGAGGGGGCGGCACCACCGAACATCTGCATCCAGCTCCAGTATGTGCCTGACAGAGTCATCCCGGAGAACGCGACCTTCTTCAGAGGCACCTTAACGCTCTTTGTCTGAAAGACCCCCATCTCAGTCAGTGCTGCTGCAAGAGCACCACCCTTCTGCGGGTTGAGTCGGAGTCGCTTTGAGAACCTTCCGACTGGTACCTTCGACTTGGGACGGACCACCTGCAACGCCCTGGGAGCGTATTCGGCTATGTCTTCTGAGAAGTACTTCAGTGCAGCTGCATGGTCCGTGCCACACTTGGCACATGACTGAGCACCTTCTTTCCATTTCTTGCCACACTTGGGACACCTCTTGCCATCCCATGAACTGCTAGCAGCCTTGCTGACTCTGCTGACCAGCTCTTCCTTGCCCACCTTCTCAGCATCCTTTTTGGGCTTCCTTCGCAGCACGACTGCAGCGGGAAAGATGCCCACACCCGCCGCGGTCTTGCCCTTCCGCATCTTCCGAGCAGCGAGTATCCCTTGCTGAAAGTCGTCAAGGGCCAACAGTAAGCTGAATACCGCCATCGCCGTAAAGCCCACGGTGATAGCACCCGAAACCGAAGCTATGGAGGCAAGGCCTCCTGAACCAATGTGTAGAACAAAGTCATCCGTGATGGTCACGTTGGCGGTGGGCGTGGCCTGAAGGGCATAGATGAAGGCAAAGTAACCTGTGATTGTACCTGTAAAGAGTGTAATCCCACCAATGCTGAGCAGTGATCCAAGTGGAATGGAGGTGTTGAGCAAGTCCTGTGCTGTGCCCGATGGGAGGGGAACACCAAAGGAGAATGGCTGGTTAATCAGCGGGACTCCAAGGTAGGTCATTACAAAGGCACCCGACTTTAGGACTATGTCGGCGCCCGTGTCAATTCTGAGCTCTATCACAAGACTCCCTGCGGGGTCTACGAAGATTGGACTGGTGCTGTTGGAGTCTGCGATAGAGACACCGTTGATCTCCATCTGAAAGGCAAGGTTAGCGTCACCACTCCAGCCGGGAGGTTGGGCCTCCACAGGTGACAGTAGCGCGGACCACAAGAAAAGAGTCACCAACAGGAGGGGGATAATCGGCAAGTGATTTCTCATCTGAATGCGTCTCCTAGAGGGGCATGGGTACGCTGACCTTTAACGCTTTTGTGAACGGTGACAATGCGGACTTCAACATGCTCATCTCGATGCCTTAGCGCGCAGATGCTCGCTCGTGTCATGTTCAGGGCTCAGGAGCCGCACCCCGGCCCAGGTGCTTCCGCGCTCGCCTCATCTGCCTCCGTCGCTCCAACTCGACTCGCCTCCTGTTGAAGACCCATATGGCTGGAGTGGCCAGCACCACTGCGAGAGCGACCCACGGCAGACCGGCGACCACAGCGGACAGGTCAGGAAGCGGAAAGAACGGACCAGGCGAGGTCCGGCTCGGGGTGATGGTGATGGTGCCCCACTGTGTGATGCCCCACTCACTGCAGATGTAGTCCAGCCACCACTGCGGAATACTCCAGACGGGCGCCTCGACGACCGAGAAGTCCTCGTCAAGTCGGTAGGTCTCATTGTACATGTAGAGGATGTGTGTGGCTTCCACGGCACAGGCAAGCCTCTCTTGGTCCAAGTCCGCTTCCGGATAGCCGACAAACGCTCCATGCATGTGCTTCTGCAGGTCGAGCACCCATTTGGCCATCTTGTCACTGTCAATGAGCTCCTTGCGGTCCAGCAGTTCCAGTGACCACGCTATCCGCTGTGTCACGCGCAGGTCCCTTGTGATGTCACAGCCCCTCACCGGGTCCCACCACTCCAAGAGGTACTGTGCGGTCCGGTCCCGGCTCGTCTCATCAAGCACTCCTAGCATGTCCGCAACCATGATGCCAGCCGGTATCACGAAGATGTTCGCTTTGGTCCCCACAACGTTCGAGTACCATCCCGCACTCTCGTTGTGACATGCTGACAGGAACGCCTTCGCCCTCTCAAGGTCAGCATCATGCAGTCTGCCTGCGATACGGAGCGTGTCGAGCGCAAAGTAGGTGGCGACAAGTTCAGACCTCTTACCGAGGTCTCCGTAGTCCCACACGAAGCCACCGTCAGGCTGCTGGAGGCCCAGCACGTATTGAACGTTGGCATCCACGTCAATGAGCGACCCCAGACCGATTTCTGGGACGAATGTCAACGCATCCAGACAGGTACCAACAGATGCACCCAAAGTCTTAGTGAGATTGAGCAGCCCGTTGTGAATCAGACCAGACACGAAGCCTCTGCTGCTCGTCCAGTCCACAGACGATGTGCGATTGATGTACTTGAGGGTCTCGTAGGCTTCGCGAAGCGAACTGTAGTCCGGCAGCGTCCCATCAGGCTCGAAGGGCGGGGGGGCCTGAAGCCACCCGTGGAAGTACCCCTCCGGAGCCTGTAGCGCCTTCACGTAGGTGACTATCGCCTCGCGTCTCGTGGTCAGGTAGGAGGATGGCTGGAAAGGCTGTGTCTGTAGTGGTCGCTCGTTGTCCCCGGCAGGTTGACAACACGGCTCACAGTTTGCAACGAGCACTGACGTGAACGAGGCAGACACAAGCCATGTGCAGAGGAAGAGGACTGACAGGACCACCCTCCGGTCCGTAGTCGGGCAAGAGCGCTCTCTCAGGTGGTCATTGAGGAGGTGTGGTCCTGTCAATCAGTTGCGCCTCTCTCTATCTAGAAGGGCAGCGGCTCTCCGCCACCGCCACCGCCACCACCACTACTCCAGTAGGTCAGACCGTCGACACTCTGCCCACACCTGACAACATTGTAGTAGGCGCTGTTCATCGCGTTGACAAAGGTCTGCCATGATACATTAGTGTATAACTGAACGATGGCGGTGAGGATTATCCCGAGATATGTGCCAGCAGGCCCAAAGATCACAGACAGTAGTGCGCTGATTGCTCCAACAATCACACCAATGACAAAGCTCTGCCACAGGGCAGCCAATGCCTGATCACAGATGACCTGGTGGATCCCATCTCTCGCTAGGCTGTATGCCTCATCCGACTGTATGCCACCGTCCTCCCCATTCTGCCACAGATGCGCCATCCAGAACAGCGATGCGAACAGTGCTGCACCACCTGCATCGACTATGTCCTTGTAGCCAATCACCTGTTGCACTCCGGACTTTGACATGATGGCGGTGGGCAGGTTATTGTCCTGAACTCCGTCGTGACCCATGCTGTTGCACGCGCTCAGAACGACGAGCCTGCAGCTGAATCCTTGGAAGGACCATTTGACAACTTCAGAGCGCTTCAGTTGACCATCGTACAGTTGAACAGAGGACTCTCCAGCAGACCAGTTCCCGTGGGCAGCGACATGAAGCCGGACCGTGCTTGACAGGAACGACTGGAACTTGGCAATCGTGGCGGCCGCACCCTCCGCGAGCTTGTCAGATATGCACGCATCAGGTATCTGATCAAGGACTGCCTTGACGGCCTCGTAGTCCTTGTGAACAGCGTCCGACGAGGACACCGGGGTCATGAGGCCCATGCTGTGTTGTATCGCCTTTGGATACAGGAGCACGTCCTGCTGCATCTGCATCGCCATCTCGTGCTGCTGCACGTACACCATCACGGGCAGGAAAGCGGTCAGCAGTATCAGTGGAATCACAACATAGATCACGGCGAGAGTGTGTCTCTCTTTACTCATCCCTTCTCAACCCTGGCACGACCGTACCGTCACTGTAGTATGACCATACACTTATATTTTTTTGAAAGCATAGCGACATCTTTTATTAAATTGGGATGAGCATGGTGCCCCGGCCGGGATTTGAACCCGGGTCGCAGGAGCGAAAGTCCTAAATGCTGGGCCGGACTACACCACCGGGGCTTGGCGGGAGGATGCTCGAATTAGCTGTTATTAACGTTATGTAACGATTAGCTAGATTCTGTATCCATGCACCTCGTGCGGAGTAGGGGGCTGCCGCTCAACCTGTCTGCAGAACACTCCATCTGCTTCTCTGTAGTTAGAGACAACACAGGCATTTCTCTCTCCTTGCTGACAGAGCTTGCCACATGCGGTTTCTCTCTGCGAAGCTGCATAGCGCTACTGAGGAATGAGGACGCACCATCAGGCTCAAGCGAGGCATCACCGGTGGACTCCCTGAGTAACAGAGACCTGAGATCACTCTCCGAAGGAAGGCCACACAGGGTATGGGCTGTCGACATCAGAGTGGGAACCATTCGAACACCATAGACCTCGGAGAAGACTTCTTGGCGCTCGATGTCAACCTCGACGACGGTGACCTGAATGCCCAAAGACACCAACTCCTCTTGGAGCATGTCCCTTACAAGGTCGCACCATATGCAATGCTTGGACTTGAACAAGAGGATCATTGGGGACTACACGCACCGCGTTCCTTTGACCGTGGTATTGGCGGAGGAATTTAAGGTCCGAAGATAGCAGCGTCCTAGCGACACGATTCTGGAGAACTAGTACAGAACCAGCACAGTACTCTGCACAACGTTAATATCCAAAACTTCTTGGTCCTCTTCCGCAAACGCGGGCCCGTAGCTCAGCTTGGTAGAGCAGCAGGCTCATAACCTGTCCGTCACGAGTCCGAGTCTCGTCGGGCCCACCTTCATCTTTCTCCATACCACTCTGCACTCCAGCGGAACCGTGATGTAATCAGACTCATTTCGCGTCGCAGCAAGGCGTTTGACCGTCCCTTCAACAAGCCCGTCATCGATAGTATGGTCGATTTCGTGTCAGACTGCATAAAGTCCCGAAGAGAATTAGGAAGCCAGATGAGATGGCGCCGCCGAGAGGGCTCTCGGACCACTCGGAAGTCGAGCAGTACCTCGAACCTCTGACCACAAGTCGCCCGTCACGGAGTGTCACGAGCTACAACTGTCTGGCTCTCGGCCGATTGACGGACCGAGCATAACAGGCTGTCGCTCTACCGACTGAGCCACGGCGGCTCAAGCGAGGAAACGACCAAGTGCGAATATTAACGTTGCTGTTGAGAGGTTTGTGAGAGTCTGACTTCTGGACTGCTGTTACAACCAACCTCGGGCCTTAGGCACTCGCGTCGACTGACGCCAGTCCGTAGCACGGTTTGTATACCTCCCGGTTCTATCCACCGAACAGAAAACTGAACACGTTGTCAAGAGTCATCATGACGAAGAAGCCGACCATGATCCCCCATGTGGCCAGCCTTTCATTTCCTCCAGAATGGCTTTCGGGTACCATCTCATCGCCAACGACGAACACCATAGCACCCGCGGCGAACGCCAATCCGTAGGGAAGCAGTGTGACAGCCAACGTGATGACCGACACGCCCAGCAGGCCACCCACAGGCTCCACAAGACCAGTGACAAGTGCCACTCCTGCTGCGTACCTCCTAGAGTAGCCCTCCCTCACCATGGGTGCTGCGACAGCAAGACCCTCTGGCACATTCTGCATACCGATTGCCACCGCCACAGAGATGCCCGTAGCTATGTCACTCGTGCTGAAAGAGACCCCCACTGCAAGCCCCTCGGGGAAGTTGTGGATTGTGATTGCCAAGATGAGTAACCACACGCGGGTCATTCCGGAGGCAGGACCTTCGTGTCCCTTGCGAAAGTGGTCATGCGGGATGTACTTGTCCGAAGCATGGACAAAGGTCCCACCAAGCACGAAGCCCAAGCCAACAACTGTGATTACCTGAGTCCAGTCACCGGTAGGCGCTATGGCGTCTATTGCGGGGACAAGAAGGCTGAAGCCCGATGCAGCAAGCATCACGCCCGCTGCGAATCCCAGCATTACGTCTAGGGTCCGCCTGCTGAAGTCATTCTTCAGGAAGATGGGGACTGCACCCAAGCCTGTAGCAACTCCTGCAAGCAGGCTGGCCAAGAAACCCATGCCAAACGGTGTGTCAAAGAAGGCCTGCATAGGAGACTGTCGGGCATCAGGCGGGTTTTACTCCTTCCGGTGCTGTGTCTCTGATAGTACAGGACGACAACTCTGAAAAGGGCACCGCATCGTGGCAGAGTCATGTCACCTCTCGATGATGACCACACAAGGATGCTTGAGTGGTGTCCACTTATCCACGAGGATGACTATACGAAGATTGGAGCCTCGGAACTGGAACTGCATCGCATGAGCAACGCCTATGATGACTGGCGCGCTGCAATGAGAGGAAAGTCAAGTAGTGATACTACCGGGGTCCTTCTGGACAGGATTCGGATGCTCATGATAGGAGTCGGTATTTCCTGTGGCCAAAACCGCGAACTGGCCGAGCGCGTCCAAGCGGTGGTGTCCCAGAGGCTTCGGAGTCTGGCAGTGAAGTACGCTCAGGGACTTCCGGGGACGACTGGGACTGAGATAAGAATCAGGGGCGCACTAATCAGGTTCTTCTCCACTCTTAGATTCACTCGTGACTTGGACCCCCGAGAGGAGATACAGCAAGCTCTACGAGAAACACCACCATCTGCACATGATGCAAGAGTGGCAGAGATTCTTAGCAGGGTGCTTCGAACACAGTCGGAAATGGAGAAGAGAGTCAGACAAGAGGGGGATAATGTCCTAGGCCTCATAAGTCCCGCACTTCGCAGCGCTGCAGTCATTCTCCAGAAGATATATGAACGACTCATGAGTCCTGATCCTTGGGGAAACGATAGCGACAGATGAACGCTAGAGACTTGTCATCGCGCCATTAGACTTCCGGAACAGTGCGGTGGACACTCTATCGGTCTTCCAATTGGTCAAGTAGAGAGTCACCTTGACAGAACTCCGGTCAATCTCCAGCTCAATGAAACTCGCATCTTTTCTGCCACCCCAACCTCCCGTGGCTCCTGTCACTGTGCCGGGGTTGAGAAAGAGCCGCCCTGCATGTGGCTTTACGGTTGGCTCGTGTGTATGCCCATGGACCGTGATGTCGGCGCCGACATGAGCTGCAATCTCAGAGAGCTGTTCTATATTTCCTCTTGGTCTGAGTTCCGTGCCATGCAGCAAAAGGATTACAAGCTCATCAACCGTAACTTCACAGTGAAAGTCACGGGGCGCGCCCACGTCCATATTTCCTTGCACGATGAAAGACTGAGGCAAAGGCGGCAAGACTGACCTCATGGCCGCCTCTTCCACCAGGTCTCCCGTCACAAGAGCCATGTCGTAGTGAGTCTTTCGGATGCGTGAGTCAAAGGACTCCGGGATGGAGTCCGCACGAGTCGGTATGTGAGTGTCACCAAACACTAGGACTCGCTTCAATGCCATCAAGACCTCTCTCTCTGGGTGGGTGAACGGGCTTGGCTCAGATGCTCAAGTATTCTCTCAAAGACCTCTCTCTTCTGGCCCTTTGCAAGTTTTGCAAGACGTTCCACAATCAGTTCTGGAGTGCTCCTGGCAAGATGCCCGAATCTGGGAGTTCGGTCTACTATGAGTTCAAGGTTTTCATCAAGACCCCGTGCTTCGATACCATCTATTCGGACGGGAGCATGTGTGACTGCCTTAATCTCCTTCGCCAGATGGCTGCAGATGACAGTCGAGCTGTTGGGGTCGCTCTGAAGAATCTCGAGCAGGCCTGCAATGACGTTGGCTGCACTGCCGGGTTCAGTGATTGCCTCCACCTCATCGAAGAGCGCCAGCTTGGCCTTGTCGGATGTGACTATGTCCGCGAACTGTTTCAGAGTGGTCTCAAATGCTCCCGCACTGACCATGCCACGGCTCTTGTAGAAGAAGTAGACCTCATCAAATGGCCTCAGATGTGCCTCTTCTGCAGGCACTGGAAACCCAGCCTGTGCTAGTGTGACGACTTGGGCGAGGGTCTGAATTGTCGTCGTCTTGCCACCACTGTTCGCGCCAGACAGTATTGCGCAGTTCTCACCGTTCGTGCCAGCTGGTCGCACCGGCGTCTTGCCGATGGCATAGTCGATAGGCTGAACTGCCCCGTGTTTCTCCTTCAGCATACTCTCCACTAAGAACAGGTTGCGAGCACCACGGACACCCACACCGGTGTAGTCGAGTGATAGGACTGGTGTGGTCAGTCTGTAGTCGGCTCCGAATAGGCCGACTGCAAGAAACAGGTCGAACTCGAGGAGTGTGTGAACTGCATCGCTGACCGTCTGCCTCAACGACTCTAGCTGACCAGCGAACTTCCGGATTAGTCTGAACTCTCGCTCAGCATATGCCCGCCTGAGCTTGTCTTCCAAGTCGTTGATTTGCTGAGGCACTAATGTGACCGGGAGCGCCAAGTCCTCACTAATCAGGCCAGTGACCCACTCCGCCTCTCTTGGGGTGAGTCCCAGCATCTTGATCAGCCTGTCCTCTGCCTCACGAATCGTGTTCGTGAATACTTCCACTATGTCAGGAGGAAGCATGTTCCTTAGGGCGCCGCTGTCGGCACCGTCAAGGTCCATCGACTGCAGAATACTGATTATCTGCTGACCGCCCAGTGTGACCTTGCTCTTGGAGATTCGCGTTGTTATCTCTTCATTGAGCCATGCTTCGGTCTCAGCGATGGCAGTGGTGAATGTCTTGGTTGCATTGCGGTAACGGTCTAGGTCTGCATCGACACCTACGGCGACTTCGCCCTCTTCGTTCAGATTGGTTATGATTCTCGCAACTTCCGAGATCTTGTTGAAGTCTATGCCCCTGACGAATGTCTCTACTGAGGCATTGGTGGGCACACTCTTGATTAGTTCGGCGAGTCGACCAGCAGCCTCAATAACTCGGTAGTTCCGGGCATAGAAGCTGACTGTACGCTCAGGAACTATGTCGTCAATCTTCCACTCCTTTCCAAGAATCTCAACATTAGAAAGGGCATCCATAGACTCGTCATAGAATCCACTTGGTGAAACATAGATTACCAAGTCGTAGCCCTGAGAGTAGTCTGCCCCCTTCTCACCCTCAGACAGCACATAGACGGGACACCACTTGTCAACACCCTCGTTAATGAGTTTGTCAAACACCGCATCGTCGTTCGTTATCACAACTCTGCCCTGTAGCCTACGAGGTTGTGTACGCCGAAGGAGAGCCCGAATCTGACTGAGGTCCTTCCTGAGAGCTGCTCTCTGTTCGTCAGTAAGGTGCATTGCCATCTCCATGGCGTCAGCGAAGTACTTCTGCCGTTCCATGATGACATCAAGCTTGGACGGTGGCAGGGGGAAGTACAGGAAGAGCTTGTCTCGTGCGTATGCAGTGTTCGCATATCCCCTTATGATTTCCAGTGTCATGTCGTATATCTTGCGGATGTCCCCGCTCCGCAGGATCATGTTTGCACTTGCGCCGAACTGGACCTCAAAGGCGCTCTTCACGATGTTAATGGCCTGCTTATCGCCCAGACCTGGGACAGAGGACACAAGGTCCACTCGAGAGTCTAGAATCACCTTGAGAGCAACGGCCTCAGTCCCGAAGTGCTCAATCAGGGCGGCCTTGAGCTTTTCGCCCACACCCGGTATCTCTGATAGACTCGAGATGCTCATTGTTGATTCCCCTGTATCACCGTGGCTGTCTGCTGGAGAGGAGGTCAACCTAAAAACATTGACTCTCGGAGCTCCGTATGCTGACCACCCACCTTCATTAGGCTGAGAGTCCACTGACTCTCCTAGCCAATCGCTTCTCACTCTCGGCCCCGGCATAGTATCCTCAGGCACATGTCTAGTAAGAGCGTGCTATATAGACCACTGACTTTGCCGGCCGACCGCAGACCAGACAGACTCCGTCCCAGGACTCGTCAGCATCAATACGGGTCCCTCGAATCTCTCCGCCAGTCTTGTCCTTGACCTCATCTCCACAAGGCTTTCCGTCCATCTCGGTCGTGCAGAACGGGGACCGCGCAATCTTCCCCCGCTCTAGAGCATCCTGAACTGCACTGAGTGTGTCTGCGTCGACGACTAGGCCCTCGAATCTGCTCTCAGCTGCTCTGCGGAGTGAGTGGTCAATCTCCTCGCCGAGAGCCTTGACTCGCTTTACAAGGACATCAAGGAGGACTGACTCACGCTTCATCAGGTCACGACGGAACAGAGCGACCTTCCGCTCATTCATCTCGCGCGGACCAATCTCTGCTCTGATTGGGACACCTTTCATCTCCCACCAGTTGTACTTCCACCCGGGCGTGGCATCACGGTCATCAAGATAGACGCGGACACCTCCGGCACGGAGCTTCTTCTCCACCGCACGGCAGTACTTCAGGACCTCCTCTCGGTTGTTGCTCTTGAATATCGGTACGATGACAACCTGATATGGTGACAGCTTGTACGGCAGTCTCAGACCTTTGTCGTCGCCGTGTATAGAGATCATCGCGCCGTATATTCTGGAGATTGCGGGACCATAGCAGGTCTGGTATGCAAAGAGAGGCTGGTTGGTATCATCGAGGTACTTGATGTCGAATGCACGGGCGAAGTTGTCGCCCAGATTGTGTGTGGAAGGCAGCTGTATCACTTTGCCATCGGGCATGAGGGTGTCAGCGGCAAAGGTATCAACTCCACCGGGAAACTTGTCCCACTGGGTCCTTCGAAAGACCATGACTGGAAGACCATAGTACTCTGTCACCACCTCTTTTGTGGTTTCAAGGTCTTCCCTCACCTGTGCTTGGGCCTCTTCATAAGTCGCAAAGACGTTGTGTGACTCAATCCAGAGGAATTCCCGGCCTCTCAGGAAGGGACGTGTGCTCTTCACCTCGGACCTGAAGACCGAACAGCGCTGATACCTCTTGAGGGGCAGGTCACGCCAGCTTCGAATCCATAGTGAGTACATCGGATATATCGCGGTCTCGCTGGTTGGTCTCAAGGCGAGGCGCTCCTCAAGCTTCTCACCTGTGCCAATCTCGCTTATCCAGAACACTTGAGGAGTGAACCCCTCGACATGCTCCGCTTCCTTCGTCAGGTTGCTCTCAGGAATCACAGTGGGAAAGATCATAGGCTGATGACCCTTCCTTTGGAGTACTGACTCGAGGAGGTCAAACATTATCTCCATGGTCATGACACTCCAAGGCATGAATGGTGTGAAGCCCTTCACACCATAACGGATGTCCGCAAGTTCGGCTACCCTGCATATCTCAGAATACCAGTTCGGAAAGTCCTCTTCCTTGCTGATCTGAAAGATCACTTCCTCCTTCTCATCCGGCCTCTCTTCACGCCCGCTCATGACATCTTCCTCTGGATTGATAGAATCATCGGGAACTGGCTAGGACAGAAGAACAACAGTCTACTGATACGGAACGCAATCACCTAGCATAGCATTCACCTAGTTTCTCGTCTTGCTGTGGTCACCTATATGAACTCTACTCTTTGCTCAGCGCTTTGTGGTGACTTCACCTATGACTCGTACTCGCTCGTCCAGTTGATGTTTCTTGATAAAGTCCACCACGGCATCAGGTACGAGAGATTCCCACTCGCCGTTCCATCGCATCAGGTCACGGACGTGAGTGCCACTGTAGTTGGTGCGCTGAAGGAGCCTTGTGTCGTCTACTGGGATGCCGGCATCAACGAACAACTGGCGAACCAGTGGGTTATGGGTATATGCCTTGTCGAAGTATGGCACAAAAGAACGAAGATGTGAAACCCACAGGGGATGTATGTTGACGTCGGACAGGGGGACTATGTCGATGCGGTCAAGAGGAAGACCCTCTGCCATAATAGCGGCCTTGAGCATCATTAGGCGCTCGCCACCTGTGAAGGGATTGTCAGGGGTATGGGAGTATTGCGCGCTGCCGATGACTATCACCAATTCCTCGCCCTTCTCAACAATCTGCTTCAGTGTATGAACGTGACCCTTGTGAACAGGCTGGAAGCGGCCAATGAAGACGGACCTCATGCAGACCACATCTGGATGAATCCGACTCCCAGATAAGAGTTAGGTAACCGAGGTCACACGTACTTGAGAAGCACTTAATTGGTTGACTTGCCAAAAGGTAAGGGGATGATAGAGATTGATGGTTCTTTTGGTGAAGGCGGCGGACAGATTCTCCGTACGGCAGTTGGGCTCTCTGCCCTCACTATGAAACCTATCAGAATCACCCGTATACGAGCTGGCCGACCGCAACCGGGGTTGAAGAAGCAGCATCTGGCAGGAGTCGAACTTGTCGGACATCTTGTCAACGCAGACATACATGGACTCGAAGTAGGAAGCCAAGAGATAACATTCATACCTCGAGAGAGAAGGGGCGGCAGGTTGTCCTATGATGTTGGTAGTGCAGGGTCGATCTCGCTGGTCTTGCAGGCAGTCCTTCCACCAGCAGTCGTCTCACAGGAACGCGTGCAACTTGATCTCAGGGGTGGGACTGATGTTGCATGGAGCCCTCCGGTGGACTACATGAGAAACGTGTTCTCGTTTGTGATTGCCAAGATGGGGCCTACAATCGAGATTGAGCAGATGCAGAGAGGACATTATCCCAAGGGAGGTGGACGAGTGAGGTGCTCGGTCAGTCCGGTCGAAACACTTGCCACTCTTGATGCAGTGGACTTCGGCACCGTGAAGCAAGTCCATGGTGTGTCCCACTGTGTGCGTCTCCCATCACATATTGCCAAGCGGCAGTCTGCTTCCTGCGAGAGTCTCCTGAAGGAGAAAGGCCTGCGGGAGGTTCAGATTCGCGAGGAAACATATCCGGTGGACCGTGATCCCCACTTGGGCCCCGGAAGTGGCATTGTATTGTGGGCAGATTCAGATAGCGGAAACAGGATAGGCGCGGACAGCCTTGGAGCCAGAGAGAAGAGTGCAGAGGAAGTGGGAAAGGAGGCGGCTATGCGTCTGCTGAATGCACTGTCAACGGGAAGAGCTGTGGATCCGTTTCTCGCGGACATGTTGGTCCCCTATCTTGGAATGGCCCAGGGCAGAAGCTGCATTGGAGTCTGCGAGGTCACATCGCATCTGCTGACGAATGTCTGGGCTGCAGAACGTATAATCGGCGCGAGCATACGCCTGGAGGGTGCCTTAGGAGAGCAGGGGGTCCTGACAGTGGAGGGCTCAGCGCTGAGAACGCATTGAGGACCGGTCTCAGTCCGGACTAGAAGTGGGAGTAGACTCTTCCAAGTCCACTTCACTGAGCGCTTCTTGCATCAGTTCTGCGACACCAGTCCCACTGGACGCGACAATCTCGAAAGCGCCAGGCAACTTGGCTCTTGCAACGGCCAAGTGGTCACTGGGCGTGATATCCACTTTGTTGAGGACGATCACGGTTGGCGTCAGGGGAAAGCTCCGTTTCACTTCAGAATACAGGTTCATCTGTTCTTCAAATGTCCAACCGCAGGTCTCAGATGCGTCAAGCATAAACAGAATCACATTAGCGAGATACTTTACTGCGGCAATCGCCTTCTTCTCAATCTCGTTGCGTTGAGACATGGGTCGATCCAAGATGCCAGGTGTGTCTACAATCTGAATCGTCTGGTTGCCAACTGTAAGATGCCCCACAATCACTTCCTTGGTGGTGAAAGGGTAGTAGGCAATCTCGGGCTCGGCGGTGGACACTGCACGCACAAGCGTGGACTTCCCAACATTGGGAAACCCTGCACACACAATGGTGGGTATCGTGGTGTTCACTCCTGGGAGGCGGACTAGCACCCTTCTGGCTTCTATCATCAGGTCAAGGTTGCCAGCCGTAGCACGTACTATCGAGGATATTCTTCCCTTTGCGGCACGCCTTGCTCGTTTCATCTCACGAATATCAGTCGCAGTCTTCAGCTGTGCAATGTGACGGTCAGCTATGTTCTCTATTGGCCTGGTCGAGTTATAGACGGCGCCTAGGGCTTGTTTCAGCTTGTCAACACCTACAATCAAATCAGTGAGTTCGTAGTAGAAGGGATGAAGCTTCTCAAGAGTGGGAAACCCCTCAACGGCGTCACGCAGTCTCGACTTGACCTGCTTTGCAAACTCCTGTACTCGCGCAATCTCTCTGATGCGAGTCCTCTCTAGCCGTGGCAGTCTCAGAGAACTCTTCATGCTCAGCTTGTAGGACCGATTCTGGGCAAGTTCAAGAATCTCTTGAGCCGAGTGGATTGTTTGCAGGCGCGAATACGGGTTGAGATAGGACAATCAGAGCATCTCCAGAGTGACCGTGTCTGAGCGGTCGTCTTACGGTTCTAGGTAAAGCCTTTAAAACAAATGCAACTGACCAAGTACGTCCACTCAAGATAGAGGTTTGAGTATGTCACTACCTACCGGTGCAACAGTTGTTGGCATCAAGTGTGCAGACGGGGCGGTCGTCGCTACCGACTCGCTAATCACATGGGGCACACTAGTGCTCAGCGAGAAAGGAGTCAAAGCATTCAAGTTGTCAGACAACATCGTCCTTGCATCAGCAGGGCTTACATCAGACTATCAGAAGTTAGTGGACATGCTACAGGCACGTATCAGGCTCTATGAGCTGGATGAGAGAAGACCAATTAGCCTGAAGGCGCTATCCAAAATGGTGGCCAACACGCTATACTCTAGGAAACTCAATCCGCTGTACGTGCAGACCGTGATTGTGGGAGTGGACCAGGATGGAGCAGGTCTCTACACGCTCGACATGGGCGGATCGCTCATACCTGACGAATTCACGGCTGCGGGCAGTGGAACGGAGGTGGCCTATGGTGTGCTGGAGAGGCAATACAAAAAGGGTCTGACCGTGAAGGAAGGTCAGGAGATTGCCGTCAGCGCTGTGAAGGCGGCCATTGCGAGAGACATCCAGTCAGGTGGTGCAATTCGCCTGATGACTGTGACCAGCGATGGCGTTACCGAGCAGGTAGTCAGCTAGTAGTGCGTGCAGTTCAAAGTGGGCGCCATATCACTCATTTTCCGGTACACCCAGCACTCGAGATACAGCATCGCTGCATTGTTGGGCGCAATTGAAGTGGACCCAAGACTAAGCGACTTGGAGATTCATGTCCCCCGCAATCTCTCCTCTGAAATGATTCGCGGTCTGCAAGAGCGAACACAAGTCATTGTGGCCTACTCAGCCATGAGCACCCAGTTTCAGAGTATAGCGCAGGAATGCTCGCGGTTGAGAAGGGAGTTTGGCAGGGACATCACGATAGTCGGAGGAGGTCCCCATGCGACGGCTCGACCTAAAGAGATGCTCGGTGCCGGTTTCGACTATGTGGTGGTTGGCGAGGGAGAAAGAACATTTCCACAGCTCCTATGCCATATGCAGGACGACAAGGATCCACAAAGCATCCCAGGAGTTGTAGGACGTGCCTCACAGACCTATCCAAGACCCTCAGACCTTTCAAGAGTTCAACTCGATGACTACCCACCCTTTGCTCTTGATATGAACATAGTTGGCCCAATCGAAGTGACCAGAGGATGCCCATTCCACTGCAAGTTCTGTGCGACACCGTTCATCTCAGGAGGAGTTGTAAGACACCGTTCAGTGGAGATGGTTGCACATTGGCTTGCAGAGGCTGTGAAGAGGAGGGGCTTCAGACGAGCATGGCTCCTGTCGCCCAACGCACTATGCTATGGTGGTCATGGACGGCAGACCGAAACAGACAGACTGGAGAGGCTCCTAAGCAGTGTGACCGGAGTCGAAGGACTGGAAGAGGTGTTCTTCGGAGCATTCCCATCGGAGGTGCGACCAGAGTTCGTGACTCGAAGGGCGTTGGAGATCATGCGGCACTATGTAGCCAACAAGACCATCCAGATAGGCCTTCAGTCAGGGAGTGACAGAGTACTTGAAGATGCTAACCGACACCATACAGTTGAAGACGGCATCGAGGCAGCAAGAATCGCTTTTGACTGCGGCTTCATCCCTCATGTCGACTTCATCTTTGGACTGCCAGGGGAGAGATTCGAAGACCAACAGAAGAGCCTTGAGGTCTGTCAATCACTGATTGAGATTGGAGCACAGATTCACAGCCATGTGTTCATGCCGTTGCCCGGTAGTGAATACGAGCGTTTTCCGCCCGGAAAGATTAGCAGTGAAACCAGAGCAGTGCTGGGGGATCTCTCGCGACGGGGAATGTTGACTGGGGCATGGGATAACCAAGAGCGGCTGGCACAGGAACTGCACGGGCACGGCGATGGTG
The DNA here is from genome assembly GCA_013388835.1 of Candidatus Thorarchaeota archaeon. Lineage (NCBI taxonomy): Archaea > Promethearchaeati > Candidatus Thorarchaeota > Candidatus Thorarchaeota archaeon. The sequence continues at coordinate 31,328 of JACAEL010000044.1, forward strand.
AGTATTGACCTTAGGCCTCAATAACAAACGCTGATAAGTCCGGGGACTGTCTGGAGTGCGAACACCCTTGACAATGCCAAGTGAACTAGAACTACGTCTCAGACGGCAGGGGTACCACATTCTCGGTGGTCACGGAGCATTCAAGGCTTGCCAGTGGCAAAGGAAAAGCCTTCTTGAAGGAAGGTCATGTTACAAGGAGCGGTTCTATGGCATTGCATCACACAGATGCCTGCAGATGACCCCCGTTGTCGACAAATGTACTCAACAATGTCGCTTCTGCTGGCGTGTGACACCCTCCGACATTGGAGTGGAGTGGGACCAACTGACGACCAATCGTGGCTCGATACTGGAACCCGATGACCTAATCGACGCAGTTTTTGAGGCGAATCTCCGGTCGCTTGGAGGGTACAATCCTGCGGTGGCTCCAAGTGTCAAACCAGAGAAATGGCGGGAGGCGAGAGAACCGAAGCACATAGCGGTTTCACTGGCAGGAGAGCCCACACTCTATCCGTATCTCAGTGACTTGATTGATGCAATTAGGCAGAGGGGAATGACGTCGTTTGTAGTGACCAATGGCACAATGCCTGAGGTGATTGCAGACATGACTCCGCCGACTCAACTGTACTTGACACTGGCTGCTCCTGATGAAGAGACCTACAGGAACCTCTGCAGACCAATAGTGAAGGGGGCGTGGGAGAGAGTCAAGGAGAGTCAGAGAATGCTTGGCTCGCTCAACTGCAGGACTGTGAACAGACTCACGATGGTCGCCTCATGGAACATGGGTGACGTCGAGTCGTACTCGAAGCTCATTCGTATGGGCGAACCTAACTTTGTTGAAGCGAAGGGATACATGTTTCTCGGGTTCTCCCGTTCCCGGATGAGTCGGGCGAACTCTCCATCTCATGACATCATACGCGAGTTCTCAGAAAGACTCTCTGACAGCTGTGGATACTATCTCATTGATGAACAAGTCGAGAGCCGGGTGGTGCTGTTGTCCCGGAGCAAAGAGATAAAGAAACTAGAACACACATGAGTCTGGGAATAGAAGTGACCCTTTCAGACATTCTTGCTTCCGTAAGGAAGGAAATCGAGGCTGATGACAGCGTAAGAGAGAGAGTACTCCCGCTCGGACGGGATGTCGTCAGGATGTGCAGTCAAGCAATTAAGGCGATGCACAGACGACAGTTTGACGAGGCTTCAGAGCAGGTTTCACAAGCTGCTGAGGTGCTTCGGAAAGCGACACAAGAGACTACTACGAGCTCGTTCATCTCAAGGAGTAGATTGCTGGACACAGCATACCAAGAACTTACAGAGGCAACGAGCCTATTGTCGCTCCTCATCGGGAGTGGATTTGTGCATCCAGACACCTATGGGATACCTAGTAGACCCTATCTGACAGGACTAGCTGACACAATAGGCGAACTCAGGAGAGCGGCGCTTGACCACATAAGAGAGGGAGAGACAGAGAGAGCGTCCACGCTGCTGACAATCATGGAGGAAATACTGGACGAGCTTCAGGCCTTTGACTATCCAGAGGCACTGATACCAGACCTAAGACGCAAGTGTGACGTCGCAAGGAGCCTGATTGAAAGAACGCGAGGCGAGCTGACCTCTGCGGTCCAGCAGGAAAAGCTAATCTGTGAAATCAGGGCCTTTGAGAAACGTCTTCAGGCCTAGCCCAGGGGGACCATTATGCTGACTCCCGAGGTGTTGTTCACGCTCTATGCGCTAGCTAAGAGAGGAGCGGTACATAAGAGATGCAATCTGACGACGACCGAACTGGGAACGCTTCTTGGAGTCAGCCAACAGACTGCCTCCCGGAGAATCTCGGCATGTGTCAGCGAGGGCCTCCTCGAGAGAGCACACACAGCAAGGGGAGTGAGCGTGCAACTGACAGAGAAGGGGCAGAAGGAGCTGCTCGAAGTACTTACAACACTCGAAATTGCATTCACCGCACCAAGCGATGAGATAGTCATAGAGGGCACTGTTGTGACTGGCTTGGGTGAGGGAGCGTACTATGTCGAGGTATATGCCGAAAGGTTCAGGGAGAAACTAGGCTTCGCTCCATTCCCGGGAACTCTGAATGTGAAGGTGAGGAACGACGAGTCCCTGAAGGCCGTGACGATGATGAAGCACACACCACCACTGGTTGTGAGGGGCTTCATGCACGATGGCCGAACCTTTGGGGATGTGATCTGCTACAGAGTCCGAATCAATGGCAGTACCGACGGAGCAGTGGTGATTGCTCAGAGAACACACCACAGTCCGGAGATTCTCGAGGTCATATCTCCAGTCAATCTACGGAAGTCCCTAGGCTTGAACGAACACAGCGAGGTCACACTCTCGGTTATACCACTTCACATGGCAGTATGATACTGTGATTCTCAGCCGTATTCGCCAGTGAGCGGAACAAAGGCAACTCCACCCCAGTTCTTACGGGTAACTCTGGAGTCAAGATCCTTCTCAACAAAGAGTAGCTCTTGGTAGAAACCACGGGGGCCCACGGGAATCAGTAGGATACCCCCGGGACGGAGCTGCTGGATTAGGGGACGGGGTATGTCAGGTGCAGCAGCAGCGACCAGTATGCGGTCGAAGGGAGCCTTTTCCTCAAGCCCTTTTCCGCCATCGCCATGAATGACGGTCACTCTTTCTTTGTAACCGCATCGGGACAGGTTGGCGGTCGCAAAGTCCACTAGAGGTTTCACTATCTCGACTGTATAGACGTGACCTGGTTTCGAAGCGCCCTCGGGAGATACAATCTCGGCGCACAGAGCTGCATGATACCCTGAGCCAGTCCCCACCTCCAGCACAGTAAGCCCCACCTTAAGTCCGAGACCCTCGCACATGATTGCGCACATATGAGGAGCAGATATCGTTTGACCATGGAACAGCGGCAAGGGGGTGTCACGATATGCTTCATCCCTCATCTCAGGAAGGACAAACTCCTCTCGTGGAACCCGTCTCATGTCACGTTCGACGTCTTCACTTCGAAGATATCCACTTGCCTTAAGTCGTTGAATGAGATGTTCTTTTTCCTTGGCAAGGGAACTCGCGGACATGGAGAACTAGTGGCTATTGCGACTTCCTCAATAAAAGCTTGACAGGTGCCAGCGGTTGATTCAACGGATATCTTTCACAGCTCACGGTCACGAGAATGTCATCGGAAACCATCAGACCACGCTTGAGATAACCAAAGAAACCCACCTCTCTAGAAAGGGGACGTGTATCATCGCAGTCGGTGCGGACCTTGCACTATCCGAAATGAGCAGTGAGATAAGGGGCCTTGCTATATCCCCGGCGACAAGAATCGTCCTTAGAATGTCAGCAGGAGGCCATACGGAAACAGTGAGAGGGAGAGGGAGTGGAGGGTTGACATACATGGACTCCATCAGCATGGTAGTACGGAAGAGCTCGTACGAGTGTGGCCGCACTCTGATGGTGCTGGCAGACAAAGCAGCCTCAGACCTCAACCGCGCGTTTGTCAGAGCGCTTAGCGACTCGTCGATGGAACTGGAGTGCGAGATCACCTACATCACCGGATGACGATGTCAGCAACAACCTGATACTCGTAGGGAGCGCTCTCACGTACTTTGCGGACCGAAGAGATCTCGACTACATCCCGTCCCGTGTCGGAGACAAGTGACAGTACTCTGTCCTCCAATGTTGTTTCAAGTTCGTGTTCAGGCAGGAAATCGTAATAGTGCGCAACACCATTCTTCTGTAGAGCGCTGCAGGCCACACCCATGAACCGAGCTGCCTGAGAGGGGTGGTTCATTATGACTCTGCTCACACTTCTACTGCAGATTCTGGTCGAAACGAACTCGCGAACGTCCCCGACAAAGGGCTGAATCTTCCCGACTAGCTTGTTCATACCAATGCTGCGAACAAGAAGGGCTATTGCATCGGGGTTGATGTCGACGGCGTAGACTGTTGCACTTGTTCTCTTGGCGATGTGAAGAGCGAACGGACCCACTCCCGTGAACATGTCAAGCACTGTTTCATCATCTTGCACAAGCCCTGCAACACGATTGTGTTCCTCAAGGAGCCGCGGACTGAAGTACGCCTTTGCAAGGTCAACAGCAATCCTGCAACCGTACTCGGTGTGTATCGTGTCGGTCTTGTCCAACCCGGACAGGCACTCATATTGGCGGACTCTCGTGGTTCCCGAAACAGCGCCTCTCTTCACAAGCACGGTAGACAGGTGCCTGTGGAGCTTGTGGAATGCTTGACCAATCGCCCTCTCATGAGTTGCCAACGTAGCAGGTATGTCAAGCACTGCTATATCTCCGACCAAATCGTAGGCGCGCGGAAGAAGCTTCAACTCATCAGGCGTCAGCCTGTCACAGAGGAGTTCCTCAAGACTGTGATGAAGCGATGTCACGGGAAGGAACTCGCCTTCGCCAATCTCCAATTCGTCTACGTCCACAATTGAGGATAGTAGAGGCAGGCTCAGTGACTGACTGAGAGGTAGCGCAAGACGCTCCCCATCAGACCGTATCTGGTATGTGGTGTCGAGAAGTCCTCTGTCGAGGAGCATACGTCGAACCTGTTCCCCCATTCTTAGGGGTACGCGAACACATGGGCGCCTCGATGACATCGCACATCTCGAGTAGACCATATCCCCTATGACACTTGCGCCATTCTACAGAAGACGCATGTACTCAGACCCAGCACCGTTCATGGAGCCAATCATGACCTGAGTGAAGGGTTCGCGAATCCCGTCTTGCGGAACCACGGACTGCAACATTCCCTTGACTTGGACCACATCCCCAGACCGTAGGAGACCTCTGAATGCACCCTCGTATATGATCAGCCGGCTTACACCATTGCGAGGGTCAGTCGAGTCAGTTGTACATGGGTATATGGATGGAGTGAATAGGCCGAACCGGTCGTCGATTATCTTGACGACCGTAGTGACTGGTTCATGTCCTAACGTCGTGTATCTTTCAGCACCGTGAAGTATAGGCGCCTCATCCGGTAAAAGAACCGGTGTGATGCCAACGCAGTGGCCGTTCAGATGGATGCCGGTCCTCCTTTCAAGCAGTCTGTGTATGTCCGTATTGGTGAGCTCAGGAGACCTGTTGAGCATTCGAGCGGCCGTGGCCGCCCAGTCTTCATCACGACGTAGTGTGATAGAGTCGGAAGCCTTCTCTAGTGTCTGGTAGCCTTTCTGGAGTGCCCAAGACGCTTCAAGACCGTAGACGTTCATGTTGAGGTCTGAGAATAATGGGTCATGAGCCTTCCAGAGTACACTCCCAGTCACACCCAGACGAGAGTATGGGAGTCCTAGGTGAGTGTTAAGTTCATGCGACAGACTGGCAGCTCGCTCTTCCAGGATGTCTTTGGGGCCAGAGTCGATTATCTCTTTCAGTCGGTCTTCTGGACTGAAATAGAATGCAATCTCCGACCGGGGCACTTCGGGAAGCCGAGTTCCGAAGTGATGGTCATAGGTGATGTACTGAGGGGGGAGCTCGGTCAAGCCGCTGACAAATGAAGCGACGCCCCCCCAGAACACACGCTGATAACAAGAAGCACCTTTCCGCCACTTGCCTGCAGAGTGAGGGATGTACTTCAAAATAGAGAGAACCCTGTCCGATGGCTGTATGTGCCCAAGAGTCACAAACACACGACCATACTTGTCGTGAAACACGTCTCGATCCCGCAACACAGCTGGCAGTGACTTGATGGCATACTCGGCGGCCGTGAGATTATTCAACAGTCAATTCCTCAGTAGATGCTGCATGCAAGGGCTCGAAGGACCACTCGATTGACAATGAGAATACTGCACCTGTGTGACAGCCTTAATCCTGCCGGTCTTGGAGGATATGAGGCTTATATTCACTATCTGTCTGCAGAGCTAGAGAGGAGAGGTCATAGGTCAACGGTTGTGACTCAAAGCCCCCATCGAGACTCGCCATCTGTCATCAAGAGAGAACACTATGAAGTTCGACAGCTTAGGGGGAATCTGCTCGAGGCTCGTAAGTGGGAGTTCTACAAGCTGCCTAAGGAGGAACGGGCAGCGGCCGTCACGAGCATGTTCGCTCATGGTGACTTGGAGGAGGATGTGGACCTTCTGCGCGAGGAGCTCGAGCAACTCTTGACCGGTCTCCAACCAGCAGTAGTCCACGCACACAGCACATATGTGGTGTTCAATCGAGTGTTGGACCAGATTCGCCGCAGAGGCGGACTGGACAGCACCCCACTCATCGCGACTGTGCATGGGCTTCCAAAGCCATTGATACTCCCCAGTGGACAGGCAACAACGGATTACGAGCAGTTCTCCTCAGTCTGTCCCTTTGATATGATCTTGGGAGTGAGTGATGCAGTCACTAATACAATTCGGACGCTACGGGGACCGTGTGGCAGATCGGGTAGGACAAGGACGCTGTACATCGGGGTGGACACTCGCACATTCCGGCCCCTAGAGTGTAAGAAGGAGTGGCACATGGCATTTATGGGGCGTCTTGAAGAGTCCAAAGGCGTCGACCTCATTCCAGATTTGATCAGCAGGCTCAGAATGAAGGTGCCCGGGTTCAGAGCGGTCATCACGGGGGATGGCTCGTACAGGAACACCTTGTTGTCAATGTTGAAGCGGTCCGGTCTCATTTCTTGTGTGAGCTACCTAGGAGTGGTACCATGGGACGAAGTGAGCCGAGTGGTCAACCAGAGTAGGGTCTTTGTCTATCCCTCCAGGAGTGAGCCATTCGGGCTCTCAATCGTAGAGGCCATGGCCTGCGGAGTCCCAGTGGTTTCCAGTAATATCGACGGACCAAGAGAGATTGTTACGAGCGGGTTCGACGGAGTTCTTGTGCCCCCAGGTAACGCAGGAGACCTCGCAGATGTCATTGAAGTGTTGCTACGTGATGACACACTCAGGCTTCGGATAGGCAAGAATGCAAGGGCGACCGTGGAGAAGAGATTCAGCCTGTCAGAACACGCCAGCTCGCTCTTGGGAGTCTATCACAATGCAATCGGAAGTATGTCACAGCGCGACAACTGAGGAAGAATGATTTGCATGCCACAAGAAAAAAGAGGGGTGTGGGAGGAGTCCCACAGAGAAACTACAGCTTCTTCTTGCAGAAGAACCAGTCCGCGCAGTCATAGCCTTCGCTGAAACGCTTGTCAGCATCGGCGGATGTCTTTGGAGGTGGCACAATCACCGCATCCCCAGGTTGCCAGTTCGCAGGGGTAGCCACTGAATACTTGTCAGAGGTCTGGAAAGCGTCAATCATACGCAGGATCTCATGCATGTTTCTGCCATTGCTCAGTGGATAGTAGATTAGGCCTCGCAGCTTGAAGTGAGGGTCGATGAAGAACACGGCACGGACTGCAGCAGTGCTACTCTGTGCAGGATGAATCATGCCATACTTCCTCGCCACATTCATTGACAGGTCTTCGATTATGGGAAACGGAATCTCCTTCCCGAGCTTCTCCTTAATGGTCCGTACCCATGCGATATGGGAGTAGATGCTGTCGATACTGAGTCCAATCAACTTCACGTTTCGCTTCTGAAGTTCAGGGAAGATGTCTGCAAATGCCATGAACTCTGTGGTGCAGACGGGTGTGAAGTCCGCAGGATGACTGAACAGTATGACCCAGCTGTTCTTGGCCCACTCAGAGAACTTGACTGGACCATGGGTTGTGTTTGCTTCGAAGTCTGGAGCGGTTTCTCCAATGAGCAGCATTCTTGGTTGGTATTCTTGAGGTTCCATCTCGGTTTCACCTACCGCACGACGGAGAACGTTCTCCATTCCAATGGGCTCGCAATCAGTCCTGAGAACGCCCCGTCTTAATTATAGTGCATATACGGTTCTACTTAAGATTACTTATTAATGACAAATCATTCTCAATTGGCACGGCGTCAATGAACCAAGAGGCAACCAACGATGATGGACTTGGAGGAAGTGACCAAACGGATTCGCTGGAGTAGACATCGAGCCACTCCTCAGCGTCTGGCAGTGTATGAGGCCCTCTGCAACGCAGGCTCTCATCCAACTGTAACTGAGATATACGAGTGCGCTAGGAGGCGGGATCCCACAATCAGTCTGGCCACTGTCTACAAGACGCTGCAGCTCTTTCTTGACATTGGAATTGTACGAGAGATGGGCTATCGGAATGGGTCAACCAGATACGACCCAGAGATGGCGGTTCATCTGAATCTGGTGTGTATAAAGTGTGGTTGTGTGGACGACTATGAGGTCGACCTGGCAGACACTCTCTCAGATGTTAGTGCTAGGACTGGTTTTCTAATCAGAGAGCACCGCTTCGAGATACATGGAGTATGCTCAAAGTGTAAGCTGCACACACAGACCTATCCCAGCCGGTCATGTTCTAATGCGGTTGGGCGCGGCTCTGTCGTAGATTAATTGCCAGAGTCTGGCTGCAACAGGAGTGAGTAGGAATACTGATGGCAGGCCTAGAGTTAGCATTGGGAGCAGTACGAAACCGAGAAGGACCAAGGGAGAGTATACTATCACAAGGAAACCGACAGCGACAGTGAGCATTGTCATTAAGAGATAGCCGACAACTGCGGTCAGAGATAGCATTGCCAGCGAGCGACCGTTCTTCAAGTCATATGATCGAGCACCGACAATCAATCCCATTACTCCCGCAGCGAGTGCAGGAAGTGTCATTGCCAAGACCGTGCCATGGAAAAGGCCGTTCAGGACGTGGCCGAGATAGCCCGTCACAAAACCAGCAAGAGGACCTCTGATGGCAGCCACCAAAGCAATGATGACAACTGCAGGACTGAAACCGAGCACGAACAGCGAAACCACTAGGTGAGGTAGTGGCAGTGTCAACAGCCACGCATACAAGACCGCACCAAGTGCTCCCGTGGTCAAGGTAAGTAAGATGGCACTCCGGCTATCAAGGCGGGCCATTCTGAATACGGACCTCGCATGTGTTGTGCTGGTAGGAATTGAAATGGGCGTATTGTCTGACAATATTCCACCTCCTCATCGAATGACTAGATTGTAGGTGCCCGGCTGAAGCGTGAGTGTGTGACCGCCGCCAACGGCCGACAACTCCGCGATTGCCGCCCCACCCGAGTATGCTCTGGGAGTGTGAGCGAAGTTATCAAATCTCAATGTGGCAGGTCGGTCTACTTGTATGTTGAGGATGAACGCACTCTTCTGTGAATCCCACACTGCCTGATAGATCCAGATGTTCTCATCGTCCGCTTGGCTGATATATGGGTAACTCCAGAACTCCGTTGGTCGAGCATCTGCGAGCATCCGTACAGTCACAGGTGTGGTGGCCCACAGTGAACCGAACGCGAGAGGAACCTGGAGGAATGGAAGTGCCGCAGAGGTATCGAAGTGCATACTCCGACCATCTTGGGACCAAATCTTGTTGTATGGGCTGTAAACGAAGTTGTAGAGGCGCTGAAGTGTATGAAAGTCGCCTTGCTGCTTGGCAAGAGCCATTGTGAACAATGTGCCGAGCATATCGAAGGTGCCAAAGCCCCTCTGATTGTTGTATGTGTCAAGCATGTACATCTGGTCGTTGGAGATCTCTTTCCCGAAGTGTTCAAGGAAGACGGGATAATCGTGTCTTGTTTCATTCTCTTGAATGTACTCAAGGAAGGTCAGTGCCCATCCATTGCAATAGGAGGATACTTTCGGGCGACCATCCCGTATGTATCTGTCCTGTGACAGACCGGGAAAGGGCTGGGCAGGTCCCTCAGTGGGTTGAACATAGCCCATAGGCTTCATCGTGTAGTATCCGTCGGTGAACAAGCCGTACTGATCTTGCATGACGTTATTGATGAAATAGAGGCCATAGTCCCACATACCGTCTTCAAAGTAGTGGGTGCCGTACAGGTTGTCGTAGAGTACCGTGCAGTACATGGGAATGCTATTGCATTGGACAAAGACAATGTATGGCTCGCACGGAATTAGACCCGTGTTCCATATCCCGTCGGCATCCGCATGACCATATCCGTCAGTCGTGAGAGAATTGTTCCAGTCTGCAACGAACCATGACAGCTCGTCTGTCATTAACCCCGTGTTGAAATTACGTTCATACAGCGCCATCATCAGAGCATAATGACCCGTCCACATGATGTTGGCTGGTCCCCTGAAACCGCCCATGTATAGTCCACTTGAGTTGGAGGGGTCGGGCCAGTAGTACTCTACGAAGTTGTATGATGGATGCATCCACTCGGTATACTCAATGGAGTTGTTTCCATACTCTGCAACAGTCGTGTTCATCCGCTTGATCAGAGAATAGGCGAAGTTATGATACGCGCTAGTGCGATAGCCCGGAGTTGACTCGAAGAAACTGGCTGTTGCATATGCCATGAAGGCAAGTACATAATGGAGTAGTCCGTGAAACTCCTCTGGTGCGTTCCATCCGTTCCAGGAACCGTAGCCCTGCCCCGTGACGAGACTGTCTATGTAGTTGAAGAGCCCTATCTGTTCATGACTAAGGTATGGATAGTCCGCAAAGTTGTATACAACTCCGTCAATCACCTGTACACTCAACGTTGTCATCGGACCGGGGAGGTTGTTGAACGTCATTCCCGCCAAGACTATGGAGATCGTGAGCGTTGCGATGAAGTACTTGTTCCTTGAAGCTGAGGTCATGGCTGCACCAGCTGGAGTGTTCGTCGGGAGAATCCTAGAGAGAAGAGCCGAACCAAGATAAAAGCCTTTTATAATGCCGTCACACACATCGGCAATTGACGGACAGGAAGCTGGCATTTATCAGTTGAAGAATCGAACAATAACAGTCGGTGTGAGTGTTGCATTTGTGGCACTTCTGGCCACTGCAATTCTAGCGACTGTCTTCGAGGACGATGCGGGTCCGAACATCTACGAGGTGGACATAGTGCCAGCGATACCAAAAGCAGGAGACAGTGTCAGCTTTGTGATTTACTGCATAGACCCCTCCGGTGTTTCGGGTGCAGTGCTGCACATCGCAACGAACGGCGGAGAGTGGGTCGAACAAGAGATGAGATTCTATGCGTGTCTCTGCATAGCCGGTGGTAGGTGGGTTGGTTCATTCGGGCCCGTTTCCATTGGAGACGGCATCAGCCTCTACGCGACTGCGTATGACGGGTCACCGACGAGGAATTCAGCAAACACACAGACATTCACAATAAACATCAATGCATAGGAGAGAAATGCAATATTGAAGTTCGTAGGAATAGTCTACTTGGTTATACTAGCGCTTGGACTCTTGGTGGCATTGGCGCCTTGGACCTTCGCCCCGGTCTGCATGACAGAAATGAGGTGTTGGACAACCCGAAACGTCGAAACTGTCTTGGGAGCGGCTGTCGCGGTTCTGGCAATAGCGGGGCTATACAAGAGCCTTGAGTCGTCCACCTAGGCGGTGCCTGCAGCTTGAACTCTGCCCAGCGCAATGCCATGCAGATCGTGGTTGTCATTCTAGTCTGCTCTAGTATTCTCGCATACACATTCACTCTTGAAACACATGTCTATTGTGACTGGACTGGACTTGAGATTCAGGAACGACTTGGTCATGAGGTGACCTTCATGTTCCATAACGGGACTCGAACGCACTACTGTTGCGTGAATGTGTCGTTGCTAGCATTCTATTGGTTAGTGTCACATGAGACAATCAACCAACTGGACAGAATAACGGTCCACTGCCCCATGTGCGGGATGCTCATGGACTGGGACGATTCGATGATAGTATGGGTCTATTCCACCCATTACCTAAACCCAACAACACTTGCACCCACCATCGTGCCCTTGTGCAGAAACGTTGAGGGGCAGGAACTGTGTGAGGGACACTTCATGAATCGTTACGGGGGTGTGATTACGGAGTGCCCATACGTGTGGCCTAACTAGGTGGTACTCGATGAGAAGACTGCACATAGTATCGTTTCTTGCTGTCATGGTTACACTCAGCTCTGTGCTCGTGCTTCTTGAATCACAAGGGTCCGGCACCGTGGGAGTGTGGCCCCTTGTGGAGCTTGGACCTGCAATAGTACAGGATTCGTACACCGTACGTGTACCGATGTTGGAGTCACCATTCGGGATGATTGGAGATGTACCAGGAGGCTATTCACTATACCTAGGGAACCCCTTGCAGGGCAGACCGATGGTATTTCCAGGCAGCATTCCACATGCTCAAGGCGACATGCACATCATCGGGCCTCCGCATCAGGAGGGACCAGTAGCCCTCGCAGTCGCGATGGTGCTCGTGCCACTGCTGACCTTGGTGCTCCTCGGGAGGAGGTCATATGGCGCTCAACAGACACGTCAACCTAGCTAACTATGCCCTTGGCAACGTCCTGAAGTACAGGGCACGTTCAATGGCGATAGTGGCCCTGCTGATGGCCTCATCGGGTCTGCTCTGCTCGGTCGAAATCGTCAGAGAGGGTGTCATGACAGATGTCAAGGCATCACTGGACAACGGACCTGATGTGATTGTCCAGAAACTAGTCGCTGGAAGACAGGTCCCGCTACCGGATGAGTGGGTGGCGGAGATTGCAGACGTCCCGGGGGTACGGGTCAGCACGCCCCGTGTCTGGGGGTACGTGGATGTGGGTGGCGGGATGCTCATGACCATCGTCGGTGTCAATGTCACAGAATACAGCAGCCTAGTTGGCGTAATCGGGACAGAAATCGTGGGTGATGGCCGCTTCCTGAATGACAACGCGACCAGAGAACTTGTGATTGGTCAGGGGATAGCGGACCTGATGCGCAATGCAGCAAGTCCTGTTCAGATTGGGGTCGGTTCGAGAATAGCACTGATCGCATATGACGGAGGACTGCTGGAGTTCACCGTCGTGGGGGTATTCGAGAGCAGCTCAACTATCTACAGCTATGACATGATTCTGACAGACATCAGCAGTGCTCGGGAGCTGTTCGGGATGGACAATATGAGCTGTACTGATGTCGCAGTTTGGGTGGACTATGGTACGAATGTCAACAGTATAGCGCTTGCCATCGAGGGTCTTCAAGCAGAGGCGCGCGTGCTGACGAGGGATGCAATCAGGTCTACGAGCATGGCCACATACGGTACAAGGGCAGGCATCGTAGCCATCGTGTGGGCGGTCTTCCTAGTGTCCGTGGTGATGCTTATGTTCTCAACCTCAAGCGCAGGGGCTGATGAGGCACGCAGAGAGGTGGGTCTGCTCAAGGCGCTGGGATTCAGCACGGTGGATGTGCTCGAGATCAGGATGGTGGAGGCATTGGTCTTGGGCCTGCTCGGAGGCAGTCTTGGAATCTCAGCAGCGATACTGTTCGACTATGTACTGGGTGCTCCACTGCTCGCTGGGTATCTCTTGGGGTGGAGCACATATCTCCTGAACTCTGGCCTGCCTCTGGCCATCTCTGCTGAAACGTGCATCGAGGTCTACGCAACGACATTAGTACCAGTGCTTGTGGCTACGGTGGTACCTGCATGGCGGAATGCAATCACGGACCCGGATCAAGTCTTGAGAGGAGTGTAGCAAGGTGGCGCTAGTCGAAGTCCAGGACGTTTGGAAGACGTACTACAGACGTAACGGACAACAAGTACACGCACTGCGCGGGGTCACCTTGAAGATAGAAGAGGGACACCTGACCGGAATCGCAGGCTCCAGCGGCTCCGGCAAGACGACACTACTCTCACTGATAGGACTCCTTTCGAAACCAAGCAGCGGAAGCATATCAATTGACGGGATTGACGTGTCAGGTATGTCCGACATCTTTAGGAGCCGGATGAGGAGAGAGAAGATCGGTCAGGTCTTTCAGTCACAGTATCTCGTTCCCCACCTTACAGCTGTAGAGAATGTCGCATTACCCAAGATGTGCACGGACATCTCCCGCTCAGCTGCCGAGAGGCAAGCTGTGGACATCCTAGAACACCTCGATATGGGTCACAGGCTGCACTTCAGAGTTGCTGAACTCAGCGGCGGCGAACTGCAGAGGGTTAGCATTGCAAGAGCGCTAATCAACTCCCCAAAGGTAGTTCTTGCAGACGAACCAAGTAGCGCCATCGACGAGTCTCTCACTCTCAGTCTATTGCGCTTGCTCAAGGGTATGTGTAAAGACGAAGGACTGACGGTTGTTGTTGCCTCGCATGATCCAATCGTGCTCAAGTGGGCAGACAGAATCCACAGGCTTGACAGCGGTAAGCTGCTGGAGAATGGCACTAAATGACTAGCAGGAGATGGGACAGCATAGAAACCAGACTGAATGTGATGGACAGAGAGGCAGTCTTACGCAGGACGGAGCCCATGTCTGCCAGTAGCTCATTCGGGAGGTGATTCCTGCTCCACACGAACTCGACAAGGAGTCGCCATACGGTGGCTGCCACGCCTAGCCAGATTAGTGCTGAGAACAGGGCAGTGTCAGGGTACTCTTGGAAGAGACAGAAGGGGCAATGATGATTCGGGAGCCCCAGTACAAGCGGCGCATAACTGTCATGCAGTGTAATGAGATAGAGCAACCCAGCTGCTGCCGCTAGCATCCCTGTGAGGACACGCATGACTCGAACCTGCCAGGGAACCCACTGCACTGCGGCAAGCATTATGAGTATGAGAAGGGTCATGATCATGATGAGGGGGCCCGAGCCGGCACCTAGCAGGGACGACGGAGTGAATGGCGGACTCACATCGTACAGACTTGAGCAACAGGGGGCGTAGACTGGTTGAATCACCAGCACCGTCAGAACATCGCTTGCGCCATCAGCAAGAAGCAGAGGGAGCAGGACCACAGCGAAGGACCTTGCCAGAGCGGGCAGGATTGGCAGGCCGGGGTGTTTTCGGTTGGCAAGCTCTACAACAATCCAAGCACCGTAGGCAAATGGTAGGAGGACCTTAAACCCAAGAGCGAATACTGTGTAGGGACTGCCGACATTCAGTACACCGTAGGCGCACATGGCCCCCGGACAGAAGGGTACCAGCGACTGAACCATCCAGAAGAAGAGAGGCACCCCGAGAATCCGAGCAAGAAGGACAATGAATGCAATCATCGAGAGGAGGTAGTACTTCTCCTCAGCCCTGCTTCTCGACTCTGTGTCGCCCTGTGACTGCTCCAGTATCTCTGAGGCTACCAGTCCGCCATAGATAGCGAGTGCTATGGATAGCAGTCCGACTACCAGCAGTATCACTGTACCGACTGTAACAATCATCTGTGCGGCCCCTGTGCAGCAGTCTTACGGAGTATTGCTCTAAAGGCTTGCCGACTGCTAGCCCGTTACAGAATCTCTTAAATGAACCGTGAATGCCGCAAGGACATGAGATTTGGGCCACTAGTATGGGCCATAGACAAAATGAGGGATTATATCTATAGAAGAGTAAACGCGCGGCGGGCAGGTTTCGTGCTGCAAGCTGTTGTGCTTGTGATACTGATGACCATCGCACCGTTGGTGACAATCGCCATGTCCATGGATTTGAAACAGCCCGCAACCATTGTCGACCTTGCTGTGGCCGGGGTGACGGAGAACTCTATCACTCTCAGATGGACAGCACCAGGGAACAACGTGTACGATGGCAACGCGACAAGCTATGTTGAGAAGTACTCGACCACTGGAAACATAACCGGGGCTGAGTGGGACTCTGCGACAACATACACACAGTCGTGGACTCCTGCCAAGAACGGTACCGCAGAGGCAAGAGAGAGCACAGGTCTGGCCACGGATCAGACTTACTGGTTTGCTGTGATTGCCTACGACGGAATTAACTACGGTCAGGTGTCGAACAGCCCCAGCGGCAAGACGAACAGCCCGGCCGCAATCACAACCACAACACCGGAACCAAGCGGAAATCCCGCAGAGCATATCCTGCTGGCAATCATAGCAGGTGCAGTCGTCGCAGTCAGTGCGGTCTACTTTGTCAGAAGAAGACAGTAGATTGCGGTGGACACACCACTCGTTGAGGGCCGCATCGGCTGCGGCCCCTCTGGCTCTTTCCTTCAGATATCTGAGGGGGCGGACCTCCAGACCATTGTGTCCAGACAGAAGACGGGAGGGACAACTCTCTTGGAACACCTGAAGAAGGCGAGAACAAGATACTCACTGATCTCATCCCTTACATTCAGCTGCTCAAGTAGCTCCCTTAAGAGCGCAAGCGGACTATGTGCTTCGTAAAGAGTGCAGTGTAGTAGTAGGCACAAGTCATGTGAGTGAAGAGGATGCTGTGAGCAGGCTCCATGACATGGGAGAACATAATGGCGGGCCAGGGGGGACTTCTAGGCCAACAGCTAGGAACTAGCTGATGTGAACCCCCGACCAACAAGTCTCTCTTCCCCACAGCACAGGACTGTGGAGCGTAAGAGCCTGTCGCTATCGGCGGCGTGAGCCGTCGCTCTTGCCAATACCTGGCTTAGCCACTGGCCCGCATTTCAGTTTGTGTTCCGCTTCCAGTTATAGAGATTTCGGAGCGCACGGGTCTGTTGCACAAGTCAGACGTTGAATTCCCATGGTTGAAATTGAAGCAGGGAGTGGCTCTAGTGTCCATGCTCGGTGCAAATCAAGCAATGCTGGTTCCTCTTCCGACTCCGGACTTGATTTCTGCAACAGAGCTGGAATGCGCGACACCGCCATAAGCTGAGTTGTTCATCTGATGGCGCACCTCCACAAATGCCACCAGAGATTCCGCCGGGCGTGGATAATGCCTGGATTGGATCGTCTGCCATCAGAGGGGCTTCGGCCAGATACTACGTTGACAGTCGGCTGAGTCGTGAGATTACGTCTTCAGCCTCAGCCATCACTCTGTCCAGCAGTTCCCTGACTGTGGGAATGTCTCTCACCAATCCCACGCCCTGTCCACAGGCGACCACTCCAAGGTCAATGTCGCCGTTCCTGTACATCTCCTCGGCCTTGTCACCAGCAGCCACTTGAATGAGCTTGAAGAGTGGGGCACCTTGTGACTCCAGTTCCAATAGACGCTGTGCTGCGCCGTTCTTCCACACCCTGTGAGTATTGCCGACAGAACGCAGGACCAAGCATGTGTCAGTTTCTGCTGCTTTGACGAACGCTTGCTTGAGTTGATTGTGGATGGGGCACTCCTTCGTCGCCATCATCCTAGTGCCCATGATTACTCCTTCAGCACCCAATGCTAGGACTGCGGCCACACCACGTCCATCGGCCACTCCACCTCCGGCTATCACAGGTACGTCCACCGCGTCGACTACAGATGGCGTCATGACCAGCGTACCAATGTCCAGAGTACCAGTCGCACCACCGTTCTCATATCCGACGACTGTGATTATGTCAGCACCAAGAGATGCCCCCTTCAGCGCATACCTCACACCAGCACACTTGTGAATCCAGATAGCACCGCTGTTCTTGAACTTGGGGACCAGTTCCTCAGGGGCCTTGTGCCCACTCGTCTCAATGACCTTCACGCCCTCAGCTATGGTAGCATCGACGTAGTCCTCCAGCTTATCTTGAGGCATGAGTGCTGGAAACAGATTGATGTTGACTGCGAATGGTTGGCTAGTGAGAGACCGCGTCCGCTGGATTGCATCACGCAGGTCATCCGGTGACCTGTAGTTCGCGCTGGCCAATACTGCGCAAGCACCAGCATTACTGGCTGCTGCGACGAACTCGGGATTAGATATTCTCGCCATGGTCCCAGCAACAATCGGATACTTGCAGCCCAACATCTCAGTTACTCTGGTCTTGATCATTTAGGTCACCACAAGGTGCGCGTACTCATCGCGTTTTCTCAAACAGACCACATTGCATAATGAGCGGTTGAGACCACGCTATTGAAACTTGTGCCGGTTTGCACATTCTAGGACGGATAGGTCTGAACTATGTCTTCTTCCTTGAGTGTTATGCTCTTTGCCAGCGGCAGACCTTTTCTCAGCCACCTACTGCCCAGTCTCCATGCAGGAGGATGGCTGGGACGAGCATCGCTCAGATGGAGTGGCATGAGAAGCAGTCCAATGATGTTGAGCAGTCTGCCTTGCGCGTACAGCGACTCATGAGGCCCATGATGAAAAGAAGAGAAGACAGACCAGCGTAGCCTCGAAGGTAGGAGTTGGTGTGAACAGGCTCGCACTCGTAGAGGCCTCTGCTGTCCTCGGTAGGAAGTGAGTAGTGACTAATCCCGCGTCTTGAAGTGTCCAACCGAGCGATGAAAGACAAAGATTGGAACCACTTCGGTGTTCTGGAACAGCGGGAGCCAGAGCATGAGAGCAAAGACCAAGTCTGCAATCAGAATCGTCAAGAGCAGAGCTAGAGCAGCTGCCATTCGAGCCATGTGGTTCAGACGCCATGATCAATATGTGAGCATGGAACCCGGCAAGAGGTTACATGAAAACATTCCTAGTATCACACGCAATCATGCAGGCTGTGCTCTGGGGAGTACTCGTCGCAACTCATATAACGATGACAGAGTGTGCGGACTGCAGGACCTCACAAGAAGACACGGGGTGCCATGATTGAGCGAGCACAAGAAACTCTACGACAAGGTGTTTGACCTAATCGAGAAGCATGACAACTGGATGACGAGGACGATTAACCTGATTGCATCAGAGAATGTGTCCTCGCCAGCCGTGAGGTCAGCCATAGTGTCCGACTTCAGGGATCGATATGCGGAGGGGTGGCCAGGAGAGCGTGTATATGCAGGCTGTACCTACATCGACGAGGTTGAGCTGATATGTATCGACCTCGCCAAGAAACTCTTTCGTGCGGAGTTCGCAGACGTGCGCCCAGTCTCTGGGGTGGTTGCAAACCTAATGATGTATACAGCTGTCATGCAACCAATGGACAGGATGATGGCCCTGTCAATCTCACACGGTGGCCACATATCCCACGCACGGGAGAACCTTGGCGGAACGGCCGGACAGATCAGAGGTCACAAGGTCCAGAACTGGGAGTTCGATGAGAAGGAGTTCAACATCGATGTTGATGCAAGTCTGAAGAAGATTCGAGAACTCCACGAGGAGGGGAAGGATGTCAAGTTCCTGCTCTTTGGCGGTAGTGTCTTCTTGTTCCCGCATCCTGTAAGGGAATTTCGCGACATCGCCAGCGAATACGGACTGAAGATTGGATATGACTCGGCCCATGTGTCCGGACTGATTGCAGCCAACAGGTTCCAAGACCCGCTCAGGGAGGGTGCGGACGTGATGACTG
This sequence comes from Candidatus Thorarchaeota archaeon, assembly GCA_013388835.1. Classification (NCBI taxonomy): domain Archaea; kingdom Promethearchaeati; phylum Candidatus Thorarchaeota; species Candidatus Thorarchaeota archaeon. The sequence goes on from JACAEL010000044.1 coordinate 50,375, forward strand.
CGTCAACCCACAAGACCATGCCTGGACCACAGCATGGAATTGTGCTGGCCAAAACAGAGCTTGCAGACCAGCTCAAGCGTGCTGCGTTTCCGGGCCTTATGAGCAACCATCACCTTCACAACGTGGCGGGGCTTGCGGTGGCACTGGCTGAGATGACTGAGTTTGGTGAAGCCTACTGTGACCAGATACTGAAGAATGCAAGAGCACTTGCACAGGCCCTACATGAAAGAGGCTGGAGAGTGGTGGCTGAAGAGAAGGGGTTCACTCGTTCCCATCAGATTCTGGTGGACATCACAGAAACACCAATGAAAGACGGCCGGACAGTTGAAGAAGAACTGGAGAAGGCAAACATAATCATCAATAGGAACCTTCTGCCATGGGATCCAAAACGTGGTAGAGACTACAAGAGCCCTGGCGGCATCAGACTTGGAGTGAGTGAGATGACGCGACTCGGTATGAAGGAGTCAGAGATGGATGCAATAGCCGAGTATATGCACCGGGTGGTGGTCAAGGGTGAGTCTGTGAAGAAGGTCGCAGATGAAGTCGCCCAATTCCGGAAGGAGTACCAGAAGGTGCACTTTGCGTTTGAGAGTTCAACACCCGCCTATGCGCACTTAAGATTCAGGTAGGGCTGAGAGAGCCCTGCCCATTGCGGGGGAAGTGTCATGGACACGAAGGATGCACAGGAACTCATGCGCCGATTATACCTCGACAGAGACAGGGATAGAGGGATTGAGGGCACACTCCTGCGCACATTCCAAGAACTCTCGGAACTCACTGAGGCAATCATGAGTAAATCATCCCACGAGGAAATCACATCAGAGATGGCGGATGCCTTTGCTTGGCTCTGCTCAGTAGCCAACCTGCTTGACATCGACTTGTCAGACGCGCTTCTCTCCAAGTACAGAAACACATGCCCAAGGTGCCTTCACTCTCCCTGCAACTGTACCGATGAGCCATAGCCAGAACGCAGAGGCCACAGATGTCAAAAGGATTAAAAGATGAACATCAAAGGTCTCAGAGAGCCTAGGAGGCGCACGACAAATGCCAAAGACTGTCAAGAAGCGCAGTAGAGGAAAAGGTGAGGGTCCGCTTCCCGGCGGAGCAGGCCTGATAAGGTTCTTCGAAGACGAGACTCCTGGCATCAAGGTGAGCCCAAGCATTGTTGTAATCATCGCGACCCTGCTGGTAATCGCAACAGTGGTTGCGCACCTCTTTGCCTGATTGCCTTTCTCCGGAATCCATGTGCTAAGGATTATAAGCAGCACAAGTGCGGAGCCGATGGCTCCAGTGATGGTGATTGAACATGAGAGTTGCTACGGAACGTCGAACATATTGCCCGCGTTGCAAGAATTACACGGTCCATCAGGTTTCCGCATACAAGAAGGGTAAAGACAGGACCATGGCAGAGGGGGCTCGCAGAATGGTACGCAGGACGAGAGGATACGGTTCCTTCCCAAAGCCAATCCAGAAGCGATTCTCCAAGACCACCAAGAAGACCATGTTCAAGGTGAAGTGCAAGGACTGCGGATACATACTTCAGACTAAGGGGATGCGTCTCAAGAAGGTGGACCTGGAACGCGTCTAGGGCGTTACTCGAAATGACACTCAGGACATGGTATTGTCGATAGAGTTATAATGACACATCCTTCCATCGACAGAGAGTCCCGTCGGGATCTGTTTATGCCACGTCTGGCAGCCTCCTAATCCAGCTAGAGATGGTGAAGCCCTTGGTCAAGGAAGTCGTACAACAACCAAAGTCACGATTCATTAGGGTAAAATGCCTTGATTGTGAGAACGAGCAGATAATATTCGGTCATGCGACCACCGAAGTGAAATGCCTCAAGTGCTCCAAGACCCTAGCCAGACCCACAGGGGGAAAGGCGAGGTTGGAACCCACCGCAAGGGAATTAGAGGTACTTTCGTAGGAGCCCTTTGGTCACCATACGCCCCCACCATGAGGTGATTCGGATGGTAATGAAGAGAGTCGAATGGCCTCAGGTAGACGAGTATGTCGTCGCCGTTGCCACGAAGGTCACATCCTATGGGGCATACGTCAATCTACTAGAGTATGGTGACAAGGAGGGGTTCATCCACATATCTGAGATCAGTAGTACGTGGGTCAGAAACATTCGAAATCACATCCACGAGAATCAGCGCGTTGTGGTCAAGGTACTTCAAGTCGACACTCAGAAGAAACACATAGATCTCTCTCTCAGAAGGGTATCCACGGAGGCCAAGAGAGCCAAGAACAACGAGTGGAAGAGGGCACAGAAAGCCGAAAAGCTCCTCGAGATTCTCGCAAAGGAGAACAACATGTCCCTCGAGGAGGTCTATAGGGAAGTCGGATGGCCTATGGAGGACTACTTTGGGGAGATATACAAGGGTCTTGAGAAGACAGCTGATGCAGGAGCAGCAGTTCTTGAACCACTCGCATTCCCGAAAACGCTTCGCGACCAGATAGTGGAGCTTGCCAAGACTAGGATTGAGGTTCCGTCGGTCGAGATTGATGGCGAACTGGCAGTTCAAGTACCGACCCCGGACGGAGTAGAAGTGATAAAGAAGGCGCTCATGGATGGTCTCGAGAAGGCAGAGGGGGAAAAGGCATCTGTCGAGATTTATGCGCTCGGGGCGCCAATGTACAAGCTTAGGATTACAAGTCCCGATTACAAGATGGCTGAAGACCTACTGGCTCTCGTCCTAGAGACAATAAAGAAACCAGTTGAGAGCAAGGGGGGAACAGTATCCTTCACCCGGAAGTAGGTAGTTGAAATGACTCACCTCTACAAGTGTGTCGAATGCGGCGAATACACTCTGAACGAGTCAAAATGCCCAAGATGTGGGGGGCGCGTCAGAAGTCCTGAGCCAGCACGATACAGCCCCACAGACAGGTATGGCGAGTATCGGAGGAGAGCCAAGAAGAAGACGCTCTTGTCAGAGCCATAGTTCCAAAACAAGGAGAGAGCGACCGCATAGAACAGTCGCTCGTCTCGTCTGTCATCTGTTGTGCCTAGTATAGATCCACTGGGACCCAGAAGGTCTTCCACGATGAAGCGAAGGTCGGCTCGCCAGTCCTAATGTTGTTCCAGAACAGCAGACGAATCTCGTAGTTCATGCCGGGAGCCATGTACAGATCCTGAACATCATGGTTTTGAAGTGGAAGCAGGAACTCAACAACCCTGTTTCCAGCAGCATAGCGAGTAACATTGGCACCTGAAACATCGGCAGTCCACTTGCCCGAGTAGTCTACGTGTCCGTCATAGTATGGATTCCCATTGTAACCCACGACATGTATGTCAGGATTGGAGGTGACGCCTCGTGGAGCGAGCTGAATGCCAAGTGCATCATCGCTGAAGACGTACTCCGCCATCTCGATACCATAGTAGATATGGGTTGCATTGGCTCGTGTGTAGACCTTGGCATTGTAGCCTCCGCCAAACACCACATCATAACTTCTGAATGCTTTCTCTTCACTTGAGATGTTGCCATTCAGGCGAACACTTGACAGAGAGGCCTTCTCAAGCTGCCAGTCGGCTGCTGTCTTGTTCTGGTACTGATACAGCATGGTATAGTCGATCTTGTAGATCTTGACTGTCCCTCGCGTTGAGCTTATGAACACGGGCTCAAATGCCCCGTAGAGCGAACTGGGAATGCTGCTTGCCCAACGACTATCCTGTTCATATTGGGCGACGTTGTTCGGGTTCAGATAGACATTGTCGAATTCCGCTCTGGCCTGCGAAAGACCCATCTGGCTAATCTCGTTGGTGTCACGCGGCTCACCGTATAGCATCAACTTGTAGAGTGTGGACTGGAAGAAGGCATCGGTTGTCCATTCCTCCTCCTCTGTTGGTGTTGACGGGTTGTCACCGAGGTAGGTCGCATCATCAATCAGACTTGAGCCAAAACGGTCTTCGGCAATTCGAACCATCCAGGGCCATTTGCCATCATCGCCGCCAACTCCTGTGCGATGTCCCCAGTACACAAGCACATGAGATGCGTTCCAGCGGTGGAATGTCTTCAGTGACTCTGTCAGGTTCAGAGCCATGAGGGCATACCCCATTAGCGCTATCTGAGTCGAATTGAATGTTGCATTGTCGACGATTGTACGTCCACCGGCTGCGCTATTTATCCAGTACCCGTAGTCCCACCAGCTTGCGATTGTTGCATATGACGGCAGAACATTCCTAATGAAGCTCGCTGCAGTCTGCCAGTCAGTCCATTCGGTGCCCGTTGATACAGAGCCGGCCGCGAAGTCGGGTCGACCTTGTTGCTGGATGTTGCTACTGTAGGCCACACCGCCGAAGATTGAAACAGAGAGCAAAACCCCAACAATCGCATAGGCCAAGATTGTGTGCTCCGAGGTCAGTGAGGAACTCACTCTGAATCTGCGCCGCTCAAAGGCGGCCTTCTGTGTCACCACCTTGGCGAAGGGCGACAGGATCTGGTTAACTGCAATGGCAGACAAAACCGCAACGCCAGGGGCCAGAATGAGGCCAAGCCTAATCATGCTGCCTGCAAAGTACACAGAGGTCACACCATAGAGGAAAATCATCCAGTCCTCGTCTCGGCCCCTCCTGAAGACAAAGTAGAGACCCAGTGGGAAGAAGAATATGAGGGTGGAGAGAACATTGTAGAAGCTTGCCCAAGGGGTTGGAAGGTGCTCGGCTACAGAGGCGAAGATTCGCTGGTCCAGTCGGAAGAACGGATTTATGACAGTGAGGAACTTCGCTCCTAAGGTCAGGAAGGGGGTAGAGCTGGCTGTGGTGATAGATAGACTCAAGTTGTCGGTATAGAGGAAGTAGCCGCCCACACCCAACAACGGGGCGGTGAGTCCGAGCAGGAGGGGTCTCATGTGTGGCGCCAGTGCCACAGCCGCCGAAGCACGGTACTTCGCGACGCGCAACCATATCTCGTAGGCCGCGAGCAGTCCTGCGACACCAATCGGAACGAGAATTCCGAAGGATGTGAGCTCTCGAAAACCATTCCTTGGCACGAGATTGCCCATGAATAGTCCGAGGGAGATTGTGATCAGATAAGTGGACATTAGTTGTCTGCTGTATCGACCTCCAACAAGCATTAGGAATGCGTACATGGCAAACAGGTCCAACAGGAAACTTGATGCCCCCCAAGAACCAAGGAGATATCCAAGTGCGACTCCCGCGGCAACTGCAGAGGGGAGGGAGTCCCTTTTGATGCTCCGCACAAAGAAGAATAGCGCGAGCACGATGGCAAAAACACCAACGCACTCGTTGTCATAGAAGCCAGTCATTGTTCGCTGGAGGTAAGCAGGCATATAACCCATGAACAGAGCGCTCAACAGTCCAACACTGTTGTTTGAAATCTCGCGGCCAAGGAAGAAGGCGACAATGGTTGTAATAGCACCCATGAACGCGGGCATGATTATGGAGACCATCGTGACATCCACATCTATGCCAAGTCCGGTGAGGACGAAGTAGAAGAAGGCGCTAGTGAACGGCACACCAATATAGGTCGCCTCAGTGAGATTCCTGCCGAAAGGCTGCCATACTGTATCATCGTACCAATTGAAGAAGGCGCCATATCCATTCTCGACTATGTACTTAGTCACCTTGAGCTGGTACCACGGGTCGAACGCACGTACTATGGGTTGGGCATCAATCAGAGGGAGTAAGCGTATCAGAAGAGCCGTTATGAAAATCAGTGTCAGAATTGACGCCACGAGAACGGTGCTACGGGAAATCTTCGCCTTTGGTCTATGAATTGCCTGTCGCAAGAACCGCATGCCAGACCTCTTGATTCTGGTGTACATGGACATATACAGTGCTCACTCCGTTCAGGGTCTAATCTGACCGGGCAGAAAGAGGATGCGCTAAAAAGGTTGCGTTTGGAGGTACGGATGTACCAATCAGGACGGCACATACGTCCTCCTGTCACAATGTAGAGGAAGCACATGCCGAACCGGGTCAGAGTGTCTCTAGGAACTTGGCATAGGCCTTGCTGTCCATGAGCTTCGCCAAGTCCTCCTTGAGGGATGCGGGCCGAATCTTGAGCATCCAACCAGTACCATATGGGTCCTTGTTCACGAGCTCAGGAGCCTCCTCAAGTCGCTCGTTCACTTCAACGATCTCCCCAGATACGGGTGAAATGACATCCGAGGAGGCCTTCATCGACTCCACGAGACCACAGACCTTGCCGGCATTGACAGTCGTACCGACATCGTTGACCTCGACAAAGGTGATTTCATGTAGAGAGTTCTGAGCATAGTCCGTGATTCCCACGGTCACAAGACCATCTTCAACTCTTGCCCACTCATGGTCCTTTGTGTAGTACAAACCATCCATGACTCTAGTCTTGTCTTTCATCTGAAGTCCTCCATTAGTCATGCGACCGTCTAGGCCCACTTAAATCAGTTACCATATCGCGCAGTCCGCCCCTCTCCAAAGAGGCTCGTATCGTAAAAGGGCCATTCTGTCACCTTGGCCCTTCGTAGACGACCCTTGATGTCTACCTCGACTAGGTCCCCCACGGCCACCGAGTCCGGTCTGACATAGGCGAGCGCAATCCCGTTGTTCAGGATTGGCGACATGCCGCCACTGGTCACCATTCCAATCTCATTTCCGCCCAGTAATACAGGGTAGTGTTCTCTAGGGATTCCCTTGTCAACCATCACTAGACCAATGCGTGTCTTGCGCACTGCACCGTCCTTGTGTGACTTGACCACATCGAAACCAATGTAATGAGGCTCCACCTTGAACTTGACAGCATAGGGAATCTTTGCCTCTATAGGGGACGTGTCTTCATCGAGTTCGTGTCCATAGAGTACAAGTCCGGCTTCAAGTCTTGTCGAGTCCCTTGCGCCTAGACCACATGGCTTGACACCAAACTCGGCCCCCTGTTTCAGAAGCTCTTCCCAGAACCAGATGGCCTTCTTCTTCCCAGCGTCTGTGAGGGGAGTGTCCATTACAAGCACTTCACCACCCGCTTCCCCCGTATACCCCGTCCTGCACAGATATGCGTCAACGCCGGCCATCTTTAGTCTGTGACAGCTGAACCGAGGAAGCTCGGCGACGTCTTGCCCCGCCATCTTAGAGAGGAGGTCCAGCGCCCTAGGACCCTGGACCGCTATCATCGAGATTTGCTTCGACTTGTCCTCTACCTTAACGTCATACCTCTTAGCATGAGAGCTGAGATGTGCCCAAATCTTCGGGCCATTGCCCGCATTCGTGATCCAGATGAACTCGTACTCTCCCACTCGGTAGAGCATAAGGTCATCCATTATTCCACCCCGCTCATTCAGACAGGTCGAGTAATGCCCCTCATTCACGCCGAGTTTGGAAACGTTGTAGGTGGTCAGTGTCTGAAGGAAGACTACAGCTTGAGGACCGCTGATAAAGAAGCGTCGCATATGTGATGTGTCGAAGATGCCGACTGATTCGCGGACGGCCATATGTTCCTCACGAATGTCAGAGAAACGGACTGGCATCTCCCAGCCAGCGAAGTCGACTACATCACCGTGCGCCTTGTGCCAGTCATACAGCTGTGTTCGTTCCAGCATCTAGTACGCCTCAGAATATTGGAGGAATTCCGTCCAATCCGACTATGTTTTATCTCTTACTCTGCAGAACATCAATAGAGGAGCTAGCGTTGTTCAGTCAGAGTGTGACAATAGGGAAGATTCCGATTGGACGTGCGCACCCCATTAGGGTCATGGGCATAATCAATGTTTCACCCGAGTCATTCTACGGGAGCTCAGTTGTCACTGACTCGGAGGCAATCATAGAGAGAGCAAGACAGATGGAGCAAGACGGGGCAGACATTCTGGACATTGGGGCTGCCTCAACCGCACCCGCATCGTTGTATGGGACGAAGGTCGTGGATGAAGAGGAGGAAACAAGCAGGATTAGAACAGCCATTGAGAGTCTAGCAAGTGAAGTCCGCACTCCACTTTCTGTCGACACGACCTCCTCGCGAGTCGCGAGGGTGGCGCTAAGCTCAGGAGCTGCAGCGGTAAACGACGTGTCTGGGCTCAAGAGAGACCCGAATCTCGCGCACCTCGTGAAAGAGTACGATGTGCCGATAATCCTGATGGCCGGGTGTGAACCAACATTCAGAGGTTTTCAAGACACGCTGAGGGCGCTGCGTGAGGGGCTTGCGCGAGCTACAGAGGCAGGCATTGAGAGAAACAAGATAGTCATCGATCCGGGGTTTGGTTTTGGAAAGCCGACCAGCGCAGACATCGAGATTCTGGAGAACCTCGGTGCATTCACTTTATTGCGTCAGCCGGTTCTTGTTGGACTATCAAGGAAGGCATTTGTCGGGGCGATTCTGGGAGGACTGAGTCCTGATGACCGTCTGGCAGGCACCATAGCAGTCACTACTCTGGCAGTCTCCAAGGGCGTGGATGTCATCCGAGTTCATGATGTGAAGGAGAGTAAGCAGACAGCAGTCATTGGAGATATCTTTCGTTCCAAGCAGTACAAGAGCAGCGGGTTTGTGGAATCGATTGGTCAACGAGATAGGATGGAGACAGAGGTGCTATTGCAGGAGATTGGAGTGAGCCCGGAGATCAGGTCTGCGCTCTCTAGAAAGGCGTACTCTGTCAACATTATTGTGAACTCGGTCAAGCCTCCTGTTGCACTGATACTCAAACAGGAGATGTTGGCAGTAGGAGGTGATGCTGCATATCACTACGACACGATTGATCAGAACATTGAACACACAGATGTGCTCCTGATGGGAACACTTCGGCAGTTCGGACTCTTCGTTTCAAAAGCTTCAAAGATGAAGGAATTTGGGCTCAGTGAGATTGCAGGGATGATACGTGATGTTCTCACGGGCCAGATTCACTCTGAGAGGTGAGAGACGTTGGATTGGCAAGACTGGGAACCTATGTATCGGGACATCGTGCGTAGACTCGGTCTGGATGAGGATTCGGATCGAATGGCAACGGCTCTGCTTACCCAACTGCTGATGGAAGTGAGTCCAGAGCCGCTGTTGCGGGAACTTGCCGACAAGATTAGAGGTCGGACTGTGATTGTGTATGGAGCAGGTCCGTCGCTCCCAAAGCACATCGAGGAGATACAATCGCAACCATCCCTCAAGTGTGCAACCCATGTGGCCGCGGATGGCGCTGTACGAGCCCTGAACGATATGGGTGCTCGCTGCGACATACTTGTGACGGACCTGGATGGAATTGAATGTCGTATTGGGGACTACTCAGATGAGGGCGTACTACCAATAGTTCATGCCCACGGTGACAACATTCCGCTCATTAGGAAGCACCTGTCGGGGAGCCCCAGGACACTGGGCAGCACACAAGTCATGCCCACTGAGAGAGCGTTTTTGTGGGGAGGGTTTACTGATGGAGACAGAGCATGCCATATCGTGACGCACTACTCGCCCGTGAGAGTACTGCTGGCGGGCATGGATTTCGGGAGAACCGTAGGGAGATGGTCGAAGCCTTCACTCACCGAGAACCGCCCTGCGGACGCGAGGAAGAGAACAAAGATGCAGATTGGCATGGAACTCCTTGAGAGGCTCGCAAGTCGCACAGGACAGAACATCCTGTTCATGTGACCGCATGAAGGGAAGAAGGTCCCGGACTTGCCCAATAGAATCGAAATGAGGCTTCAGCTAGCTCTTGTTTCACTAGCATTTCGTTCTCTGGAACAGGAGAGTAGTGCAGCAACAATCACTACTGCTAGTGCTAGGACGTCTTCAACCCGTACATGTAGAACATTAGAAGATAGGCCAAGCCCACCATGACAAAACCAGCTATCATGATGCGCATTGCACGACCGGGTTGAAAGACGAATTTCGAACCGTAGTAGAGGCTCCCAAGTCCGAGCGTGCCCATGGCAATCACAAATGAAACCACAACACCCTCTAGACCAAGCTGTGCTTCTGCGGTCGGAAGAATGAGAATTGGTTGACCACTTGACCCACCTGCGATAGGGGGTGGTGAACGAATCAGAGTGAAGACATTGCCTCCAAGAACATATAGGACGAAGAGAAACACTCCTCCAAAAACCAGCAGACTCGGCGGCCGGGATACTGTGCCGAATCGCGGTCTTGCAAGTCGCACATGTGGTCGGATGATGAGGCCTAGCCATAGAGGCATTATGGGGTCACCAAGGGGCCCTCTCGGGCAGTCCACTTTTAAGAGTATCGAGACGTGTACCATTGTACGAGTACAACGACTCGCGTACCCAGCACAAGGAGTCCGTGAACATGTAGGAGTCGCTGACTGATGAAAATCATGGTGATAGCTGAGAAGCCAATGGCCGCAAAGAGGATAGCGACTGTGCTTGACAGCAATGAGGAACCAGAAGAGGTCAAGCACGGTGGCAGTTCGTACTTCAGGTGCAGACGTAACAATGATACCATCCATGTCGTATACGCACTCGGGCACCTGTATGAACTCCAACAGACAGAGAAGGGATGGACGTATCCCCGGTTGGATACCAGATGGGTGCCAAAGCATGAGGTGGACAAGAAGGCAGTAGAAACAAGACGTGCAATCAGTACCATCAAACACGTTGCAAAGACTGCGGAACAGTATGTCGTGGCCACAGATCTTGATACAGAGGGGAGTCTGATCGGGTATCTGGTGGTCAAGTATGCGTGTGAGAAGGAACCCTATGAGGCCAAGAGAATGTGCTTCTCGACGCTCACGAAGGCCGACATTGAGAGGGCCTACGAGAACCCGCTGCCCACCTTAGACTTCCCTCTGATAGACGCGGGTCATGTGCGCCATGAGATTGACTGGCTCTACGGAGTCAATCTTACAAGGGCACTCACGCTTGTTGTGAAGAGATTGACAGGTTGGTTCAAGATAGTTTCAACAGGAAGAGTTCAAGGCCCTGCACTTGCACTAGTAGCTAGACGAAACCAAGGAATCAGTCTATTCGTACCAACACCGTACTGGACCATCAAAATCGTGGGAGAGTTGGATGGGCAGGAAGTAGAACCAGAATACACACATGGTCGCATACGCTCACTTGTGGAAGCGGATGAGCTGGTCTCAAGTCTGCGTGGAAAGGAGGCCCTAGTAGAGAACATAGCAAGTAGACATATCACCCAGTCGCCCCCGGAACCGTTCAATCTGAGTGTCTTGCAGTCGGAAGCCTTCAGGTGTTTTGGTTTCAGACCAAGTCGCACTCTTGACATATCACAGAAGCTGTATTTGGACGCACTGATATCGTACCCTCGCACGAATAGTCAGCAGATACCGGAAGGCATTGATGTCAGGGGGATTTTGGCTGGGCTCCGTAGGCAGAGAACATATGCAAGCACTGTTGACGCACTGATCGCAGCCGACAGGATAATCCCCAGACAGGGAAAACAGACGGACCCGGCCCATCCGGCGATACATCCAACCGGTGAGGCCCCTTCAAGGAAGCTGTCCACTCAGGAACAGAGAGTCTACGACTTGATTGTGAAGCGGTTCTTGGCCTCGCTTGGACCCTCTGCCGAGAAGGAGGCCCTTCGCGCGGACATCAGTGCGGAGGGCCACCAGCTACGTCTAAGGGGAATGACTACAGTCGAGGCGGGTTGGACAGCAACATACCAACCATACGTGTCTGTCGAGGACAGGCCGATGCCCTCTGTCACAGTTGGTGACAAGATAACCCTCGTATCCGTTGAGGCCAAGAGATGTCTGACGAAACCGCCCCCACACTATAACCCCTCAAGCCTTGTGAAGGCACTCGAAAAGGAGGGGTTGGGTACCAAGGGCACACGTGCCAAGATTGTCGACTCACTGAAGACTCGAGGATACACACTCAATGACCAGTTTGAGATGTCGAGCCTTGGTTATGCGGTCTATGAAACGCTCGAACGAGAGATTCCAAGAATAGTGTCTGCAGAGTTCACACGAAGACTGGAGGAGAGGATGGAGTGCATACAGGAGGGACATGCCAGACGGGAAGACGTGCTGAGGGAGGCAAGGGAGGAGCTGCTTGAAGTCCTTAACGTCTTCAGCTCCAAGGAGGAAGCTATAGGAAGGGGACTAGTCGTGGGCCTCAAGAGGTACTGGACTGAAAGGGACGAGATTGGATGGTGTCCAAAGTGCAAAGAGGGACGACTAGGCATAGTGACGTCACCGAAGACCCGCAAGAGGTTCTTGGGCTGTTCAAGATACAAGGACGGGTGCGACCAGACGTTTCCCCTTCCACAGAAGGGAACAGTGATGCCTCTGAACCGAACGTGTGAGTTCTGTGGGCACCAGATGATCAGAGTGGTTTCAGGTCGGGGAGTCTGGGACACATGCATCAACTGGGCTCAATGTCCGGGAAGACAGGAGGACCTAAAGGTCCTAGAGGAACGCCGAAAGAAGAGGAGTATGCCTAAGGAGTGAAAGTCAGAGATGGGACTGTGTGACATATGTGGCAGAGACGCGGAGGACGGACAAACCTTGTGCAGATACCATGTCATGGCGCAGACGGTGCTACAAGAGAAGTTCGAGGAGTGGAGGACTGCACAGGACATGTCGTGGGAGGAGTACCTCAAGGAAGTCCTAGAGGCAGAAGACACGGGCGCATGGGTCAAGGACGTGATTGAGCACTCTCTTTCGAAAAGTGGGACCTCAGCGCCCCAGCAATCTCCATCATCACGTTTCTGTCCAGACCACTGACTGCGACCATAAGCATACATGTGCTATTCGTCAATACGGAAACCCGTTCTGCTATCGTTCGCACAAGAGTAGTGTCCAATCCAGTGCCAAGCAGCGACATTGATGTGTGGTCCCGGCTGCCTTCGACTGGAGGCGCTGCGATTGCGGAAACTCCGAAACGAAATGACTCCGAGTCCGTCACGAGCACAAGATAACCATTGGCGAGCCGGATTATGCGAAACCTGAACAGTCCGTGAGGAAGGTTGCTTTCAAACTCGCAGGTATCATCACTAGTCAAATTCAAAGCACATCCAGCCCAACTGACTACTACAGAGATTGAACAACAGCATTATCAAGCTGCCTCAGTCACAGCGGAGATGGCCATGGACGAGGCAAAACTATCCTACAATGACTTCTTCCCATACCCAGCGCCAAGAAGTGGACAGCTGGCCATGATGGAGTCAATCGAAGACGCGGTAAGGAGGGGGAAGCACATCTGTTGCGAGGCGCCCAACGGCTTTGGAAAGACTGTAGTCACGTTGGCAGGAGTATTGCCGTGGATAAAGGAGAACAGTGGCAGACTGCTCTATTGCGCAAGAACACACAGGCAGATCGACAGAGTCATGGAAGAGCTCTCGGCGATTTCAGAGCGCACGGATGTGGCGGGGGTTTCATTTAGAGGACGTCAACAAATGTGTCTCAACGAGTACCTAGTGAAGAACGCAGAGGCAGGCCTGTCCGCTAGCGAGATGTGCAGACATCTCAAGGCAGAGGGGCGGTGCCCCTACTATGAGAGGCTCAAGACACTCTCCGCACCCGAGGACATACTTGCAGACATGACAACCCGTGTGCTGACCGCAACGGAGTTGATTAGGTTGGCGAGGAGGAGAGAGCTGTGTCCGTATGAGTTTGCGAAGAAGCTTGCCAGAGCGGTGGATGTTGTTGCTCTCTCCTACCTGTATATCTTCGACCCGTTCATACTAGAGTCGTTCCTTCCTGAGCTGGAGGTGCCCCTGTCCAGAGTTGTGCTTGTTCAGGATGAGGCACACAACGTCCCCCAGACTGCAATCGACTCCGCAAGTGACTCCCTTGCTCTGACCACTGTACGTCAGGCATTGGAAGAAGGGATTGACCATCACGACTCGATTTCGGAGAGGTTCAGCCGTGCTCTGGCCCAAGCGATGTTGGAAGCCTCGGGCAAGATGATGGATTCCGATGAGAAGCTCATAGACCCGTCAATGGTACATGAGCAGGTGCTCGAGAAGGGGGGCTTTGGAAGAGAAGACAACCCAATCGAACACATGATGGACTTGGGAGAGAAGATTCGCAGAGGACAGCTCAGGGCTGGACGCGCACCTCGCTCGGCCATTCACAGAGTTGCCAGTTTCATGTCGACTTGGCTCGAGTATGCAAAGAGAGACGACTATGCGTTCTTCATGACTTCAGATGCCAGTAGAGGAGACAGCAGAAGAGTGTCACTCGATCTTGTCGCATTGGACCCAACTGTTGTGACAGGACCTGTGCTGAGCCGGGTCCGGTGCTCAGTTGCAGTCTCAGGCACAATCTCTCCAGTCGAAGCGTACTCGGATATGCTTGGCTTTGGTCCGGACGCGTCAAGTGTCCAGTTCGGAAGCCCATTCTCCAAGGACAGTAGAATCGGAATCGTCGTGCGGGGTCTGGACACTTCCTATGAGAAACGGAGCAGGGAGATGTACACCCGAATGGTCCAGCACTGTATTGCTGTGGCACACTCGACGCCGGGCAACACAGGAATATTCACCACCAGCTACTCTGTTTCAAGAGCTCTAGTCGATGCAGGACTCTCTCAGCAGTTGAGAAGGCCGCTCTTCATCGAGAAGGCTGACATGAAGGGGGAGGCCAATGACAGGATGGTTGAGGAGTTCAAGCAGCTCGGGGAGTCAGGTGGTGCTGTGCTTCTGGGCGTTCAGGGAGGTCGCAACTCAGAGGGGGGCGACTTTCCTGGTCCGACCATGGATAGTGTGGTCGTAGTCGGAGTGTCTTATGCAAGGCCCACTCCGAAGAGTGGAGAACTGATCAGGTACTTTGACAGGCGATTCAATGGTCGTGGTAAGGACTATGCATATGTACTTCCTGCAATGACCCGCGCAGTCCAAGCAGCAGGCAGACCAGTCAGGAGGATGTCGGACCGTGGTGCCATTGTTCTGCTTGACCAGAGATTTGCCACATCTTATCTCAAGAGGTTCATGCCGTCATGGTTACGAGAGGTGCTAGTGGAACTTCCAGACGACCCGGATGCAGTCGCAATGAAACTAAACCACTTCTTTGCTACTCGGCAAGACTGAGAAGGTCCGCCATTGTTACCTCACCACGTATGAGGGCCCTAGCCTCTTCTGACGATAGGGACTTCTTGCCGCGAGACAGCCGGGAATACAGACGCTTGACCGAGTTCACATAGCCCTCTCGGACCTCCAGTGTGAGATCAGACTCGACAATTGGCCGGCCTCTTCTGACTGCAATCATGCCTGCTGAGGACTCGTTCGACAGGTGCCCACTCGACAGAGTCGTATGGTGTTCGTTGACCAGCTCGATTCTCACGTTAGGCTGCACTTCAAGGAGGATGCGGGCATAGAGAACCATGTAGAGGCGAGAGCCAACACCCAAATGGACAACTAGCTGACTGTCGGGAAACAGACTGTGCACATGTGCGGCCCACTGAATGGTGAGCTGGACTGACTCCGACGGGGATGAAAGAGTCCGTGAGAGGAGTGTCTGGCCGTCTGCAACTAGCGCAACACCGAATCTCATTCCAGGGTCGACGCCTATTGCCCAAGACTGAGGATTGGAGATGTCAAGTAGCTTGAGAAGAATCTGAATGGATGAGCGGTCAACACTTCGGTCGAGAAGAACAAGCCGGTCATCGACAATAGAGAGGGGTTCGTGTTCGGTGGAAAGCAACACTTTCGCAGTAATGCAGCTGGGGTCCTGTGGAGCGCAGACGCAGAAGGACACATCTAGTTTCTTTAACAGCTCCAAAGCAAGGAAAAGCTCCTTCGGATCTCGGATAAGGACTGCAACCTCATTTCTGGACAAGCCAAGCGCGCTCTCTAGGTATACTTATCACGGACGATGATATATCGACGACGGATGAGGCTCGGATATGACTCTTCCGTCAGGGATAGGAATACTCGACCGAGTTCTGGATGGCGGTCTCAAGGAGGGGGCAATCTCCCATGTCTATGGAGAGGCGGCCTCCGGAAAGACCACATTCGCGTTGGTATTTGTGAAGCAAGCAATAAGGTTGGGAATGCAGACCGTTATCATAAACTCGGAGTCGTCCTCACCGATAGAGAGACTTGAACAAATCACAGGACGGAGCTTTCAAGGGTTGGAGACATTGGTGAAGGTGTTATCTCCAAGGACATTTGAGGAACAGGCAGTCCTGATTGATGACTTGGACCTGTACGCCCGACAGAATACTGGACTTGTGGTAGTAGACACTATGACAAGACTATACAGAGTGAGTCTTGATGACAAGAAGACCACCTATGCAGCTCACCGAGAACTAAACAGACAGGCAGGCATGGTCAAAGCACTCGCTAGAAACCGTGGTATCGTTGTCATAGTACTAAACCAAGTCCGCGGAAAGATTGGGGAAGCGGGAGGTTTCGAGCCAGTGGCCAAGAGCATAATGGAGTACTGGGAAGACTACAGCATCAGACTCCAGATTGGCAAGAAACCTGGAGAACGTGTAGTCGAGAGATTAGTACCTAACGGTGGTCTGAACAGGTGCATCCTCTACTTGACAGATGATGGATATGCAACTCCAGCGGAGAAACTGGGCGACCTTGGACTGCACTCTGCATAGCTCTGTCAGTCTGTATTCTCAGACCTACTAGTACAGCGCTATTGGAGCTCTCGCAGAGCACACATACTCACAAGCCCCTCGCTATATACCACAACCAGAACCGGAACACGCAAGCCATAAGAAGACTCGGAGTTGGGTCAAGACCAATCGAGAGGCATACTCACATGTATGAACTAATTGCCACAGTCGAGCTCGCTCTCTGGTTCGGACTGCCTGCATGGATAGCCAACTCGACGCCAGTGGTGTTTGGGGGAGGTCGGCCCATCGACGGCGGCAAGCTCTTTCGAGACGGCAGGAGGATACTTGGTGACGGAAAGACCATAAGAGGACTCTTCGCAGGGGTCTTCTTCGGCACGCTCACAGGTCTTGTTCAGAGCTTCCTAGTTCCATGCATACTGCCAGTTCTCGATGACTACATCACAGTCACAGGGGAGATACTATACGTTCTCGATATGAACTGGGCAGTCGCGCTTCTTCTTTCAGTAGGCGCGATGCTGGGAGACCTCGTGGGTTCATTCCTAAAACGCCGGATAGGCCTAGTGAGTGGAGGTCCTTCACCGGTTCTGGACCAGCTTGGATTCATTCTGATTGCATTGATTGTCGTCTATCCGCTGAAACAGGTCCAACCAGTCTATGTGCTGGCATTGCTGTTGCTCACACTATTCACCCATTGGGTCAGTAACGCATTGGGGTATCTGCTCGGACTCAAGAAGAACCCGTGGTAGGAACACATCTTCACTTGAGTCAGAGGTCTGAAGATAGATTAAAAAGGTCCGATGGAATGTCTATCCTGTTCTGGCTCTGAACTCAGACATTTGACCCCCGCGGGAGTGTCAGAACAAGAGCAGTTTCTCAATACCGGAGTCCTGAACCATGAAGGTATCGTCCTGTATGCAGACAGATGTGGCCTGCGTTGCCGTGCCCGGCACAAGAGAGGATGTTCTTATGCTGATGGCCGAGAAGCAGGTCAACGGTCTGCCCGTAGTAAAGAAGGGGACAAAGAAACTCGTGGGAATAGTCACTAGGAGCGATCTTCTTCGCAAGGCAGACGAGGAACAGCTTGCGATGCTGATGAACAGGGACCCAGTGACTCTGACTGCTCAATCTGACCTCAAGACTGCGGTCAAGACTATGCTTGAGAAGGGGTATAGACGTATCCCTGTGGTCGACGGGGAGGACCTTGTGGGTTTGATAACCGTGCCTGATGTGCTCATCAAGGTGATAGAGGGAAGCGAGCTCTTTGAAACTAAAACCATCAGCGACTTCGTCACCCGCAGAGTCACCGCAGTCTGGGATCAGACCCCACTGCCACTCTCATACATGATAATGGACATGGCGGGCCAGAACTCGCTAGTAGTACTTAGTAGCTCTGGCAACGTGACCGGACTCGTCACTGTGAACGACTACATACGGCTATCCGAGGAAACAGTTGAGGACAGCATATCCAAGACGCACACTGGAACTGAGGCAGCGGTTGAGTGGGGATGGACCTCGAAGGACTTCCTTGTTGTCACCAAGAAGCTTCTGAGAATGCCCAACGTTCCAGTGGGGCGGGTCGTGACCAAAAACATCATCAGTGTCACAGAGGTGACCTCCGTTGCGGAGTGCATCAGAGTCCTCAAGAGGAATCAGATAGACCAAGCTCCTGTCCTGTCTGCAACAGGCAGTCTCGTCGGGATGATTGAGGACAGGGCCTTCTTGGGGCTGGCGCTAGATAGCCTCTAACTCTGTTAACCATCAAAGAAGTCGGTAAGAGAAGTCTGGTCAGACGCGAACATCGAGTCAAGCGACGACTTCATCAGGATAAGCCGCTGTTTCAGGTAGTCGCTTAGTTCATACTCTGATGCCATTCGTTCGCCTACGTCGAGGTACTTGGAGATATTTCTCTGACGTACGGTGAGGCTGAGACCTGCCCCGCACTTGCACTTTCCAGACAGCGGTATTCTTCGATAGACCCTTCGACACTTCAGACACTGAATCTTCTGAGTCGAGAATGCGCGAAGATTCCCCCGTATGTCGCGTATGATGTGGTGAGATAGGACCCGCTCTGCAACGTCTTTGGCATCCACGGCTGCGACAAGCCTAGCAATCGCGAGCTGTGCTTCCAACTTCTCAGCCATGCTACCGAGGGACTTGTAGCGTGTGTTCTTGGGGCCAGCGTCAATCGCAGATGTTCCATGAGTGAAGTCGAACCCTTCATACTGCGCCTCAGTCTTCAAGCGTGTTGCAACAATGTCAACAAACTTCTCAGCACTCTTTGGAGCACGGGCTGCTTGGACTAGGTTATAGAAGTCGGCCGGGTAGCGACCACAGACCTCCATGTTATGACTCTCATCGTCCACCTCCAACGGATTCAGAATCACAGATAGAACAAGAGGAGCATCCATGAACCCACCCCTGCCCGCAGGCAGATACGACCTAGAGAAGTTCAAGAGCGCATCCATTACGAGAAGCAACGCGTCTTCGTCTCCGTCGCAATCGTAAGTAGCGAGAAGCCCCAGGCCACCAACGAATGTCTTGTTTTGACCCTCCAGAATGAAATCATATACGCAGTCGTCGGAATGGGTACTCATCTCTTCGATTTGCTCCACCACCTCCTCATGGAACCGCCCGAATGCAGGGCTTTTCTCTCCTGTTGATTCGAAACTGCAGAAGCCCGTGTCCAGTATCCCAGGTGCACCATGAAACACAGCATCACTTAGCGTCCTCAATTCGGCTGAACTGAAGCGCAGGTGGTAGGATGTCTTGAACTCTGCGCGGTCAGTCGGGTGAGTAGTGCATTCGAAGCGGGGGTATAATCCCAGCCGGAGTGAAATCATGCCGAGATGATTCAGAAGGTGCTTACTGGTCGAGTTGACTCTTGCCGAACTATCGGTGAGGCTGTGGCCTAGAATGAAGCCACCAAGCAGACCCTCCTGAAACGCAGTGCAGAACGAGATGCAGTTGTCAGCTCTCAAATCCTCCGAACTGGTCTGAAGGCCAAGAATAGACCGAAACAAGTCGTAGTAGACTCTTCCACTTAGTGTGACCACCAAGTCACGACCACGAGCGGATGTGAATGGCTTTTGACCAAATATGCGGGTACAGTGTGAAACGACACGATCTGCAATCTCTTTTCTCGAAGTAGTCCAGGACACCCGATAGATGTGCTTCTTGCCAGCCGTCTGGTCAACAATACTATGTCCATTAGAAAGATAGAGCCCGGCGAGTTCGCCCAGTTCGGTATTCAATGGCAGGTCAAATGGCAGTCGTTCAGCTGTGCCTTGGTAGGAGATGTGGCCATCAATTGATACCGAGTCGAGTCCTAGTTCATAAAGCAGCGCATTGAACATCTCGAGAGGTACCGAGTCTCTGTCAATACAGTCTCGAAGAACATCTGGCGCAGTTCTTGTGATTCCTCTCTGCGTCAGATTGGAGTACCCTCCGGCGCTTGTGATTGCACAGCGTAGCATATCGCGTACTCCATGAACACAAATCAAGGGGGCAGTGCCTTGAGAAAGATAGTAGGACAGTATGTTGATTGAATCAACCTGCTTGGAGTCGGGAACAGCGGCAAGTGCAAGCAGTCTATCTCCAACAGAAAGCCTGTCTGTTTCAACATACTCGATGGTGTTTCCGACCCTGCGGACCATCTTATGTTCGCCTGTGACTGTGATAGACCTCCCGGTGCCAGTGCAAATCCTATACAGTTTCTGTGGCGCCTTCAGCTTGACGAGCTCCTTTATCGCTTGGCAGAATAACTCGCCCCTGTCGTCAATAGAGACCACCCTGAACTTGGTCAGGTCCTCGTCTTCAAGCGAGTTCATGGTGCGAAGAACAAGATGACCGTCTTCATGGAGTAACAGGACTTCCTCATCACCAGACAGACAATTGCGGCGTTTCGCTGCATGCCAGTAGGGATGAGCGTAACATACGCTTGCGTTTGTGAAGCCTACGATGCGGCCGACAATCCCGGCGGAGGTGTGGGGTGCAAGTCCTACCACCAGCTGCCCGATGATATCTTCAACACTGGCAAACCGATAGTACGGCTCCATTCCATATATCTTGACAAGACAGTCGTCTGTGAAGTTGCCGACTCGCACCAAGTAGTCCGCACATCTCTCTGGCACGACTATGTCTTGGACCTTCAGTTCTACTATCTGGTCAGGTGAAGTGAGTGGCACCCCTCTGAAGTCAGTCTGATATCCAAGCTCATGAAGCCTCTTGATTGACACACCTATTTCACGAGGCGTGAAATGAGTCAACGGAGCATCTGTGGCATCGAACCGAGCGGTTCCATCGCGGTAGCAGTACACATCATGCTTGGCCCTGAGGATACCTTTGCCCAAGTACTCTGGTATCTTTAGATCGCTGGTCAGCCCCAGCACACCGCGCACATCATACGTGTGCGGTTCAGAGATCTTCTCTTTTACCCGCTCAATCAGGGTGTGCCAGGCCAGTGAGACCTCTCTAGTCCAGCGAACCATGTTGACATCATGACTGATGGGACACATACCTGTTGACGGGTCCACTGGGCGACCACAGCCTTCCTGAGAGCACCAAGGTTGTATGATAGTGAGGCTTCCGCAGACCGGACACAGTGTTTCGAAGGTTTCGGAAGAGCACTTGGGACAGGCCCGAGACACCAACTCCACCTTAGGCCCTCCGACAATCGATTCGGAAACCGGGACCGGAGAGTCGCCCGCGAAGTCCTCCAGGCATGTTGTACGCTGAACACTCCTAGCGGCCCGTTCGATGCTACGGCTCGTACTCATCTCACGTCCGAGTGGAAACAGCGCATGAACAGGAGGCTTCATCTTTCGTTCCTCAGCCTTTTCGGGGCGCCCCATTCTTGCGCCAATAGAAAAGCCGGCCTTGTCCTTGAGTTCTACATCAGCGATAGAGTTGAGCCATTCCAGAGGGGATTTGCCCGACCCCTCCCTCTTCCGCTTGTCACCAAGTTGTGCTAGTATAGTGACGGGGGAATCCAAAAGCTGTATTCTCTTCCGGCCATCGACCAGCTTGTGGGGTACACCTATAGACTCCAGTAGTCGCTTGTGTTCTTCGTCGTTGGGAAGTACCATGTGTTCCCCGCTTTGTCCCACGTCCAGCTCATGATTGTACAGCAGCCAGTTCCGGAGTGCTTTGACGGCGTCCAGAGACAGTAGCGACCAGCGATACAGGTACCGAGGATGCAGAGGTACCTTTAGGTTGAGTGACAAGCAGGTGGCCTGCTCAGGAGAGGGAATGTGAGTCAGAGGCCGTTGAATCATCGCCTCAAGTTCCGCGGAGGAAACGCCTGCTTGGGATAGCGCGCTTGCAAGACTGCTAGGGTCCATCCTTGTGCATATCCGTTCTAGGTCATGTGACCACCACTCCTCACAGTAACCAGATGGCACAAGGGGATGGTTGTTCTCAAGGAACTCTCCCAATGCGACCAATACATCCCCCAGGAAGAGAACGCGCTTCACCTTCCCAACTATCTTCTTTGCTTCAACAGGGTCGAAAATCTGTTTGACAGTCCCGTCATTGAGTAGCACAGTGGGGCCCTCAATCGTGTCAACTGGCGCAACAACGGATCCCTTGCCGGGCCGTTCAGTCCTGATATGAGTACCGGCGGCAAGAAACTCACCCAGAATGAACATGGTGGCGGGGTGGATTCCAACGGCTGACAGACCCGTGTTTCGTGAGCGACCGTATCTCAGACGAAAACCGCCCGCCCTGGACGGGTGCGAGAAGACGGGGCGGCCGCCAATGACGTCAGCGAGATACTCCCATTTTGGTGAGAGGCTCTTATCCGCCGAAGAGTCAGGCTTGGACTTGGACAGCTTTGCTGCAATCTCGTCAAGCCAATCCCACCCGGTCATACCCAACCTATGAACAATCTTGCTGAGTTTGGCCGCCCTGCCCACAACTCCGTCATTAAGGACGAGGACCGCTCCTCCTCGAACGCGATTGGTTTCAATGCGCTCCAAATCTCTGGTACCAGATACCTCGTATTCCTCAGTAGGTTCACCGGTGAGCATGATGGGGATGTTCCGGGCGGCGACTCTGATCAGTTCAGGGTTCACTGGGTATTGAAGGTGTGCCAAGCGGGCGTACAGCTCTACTTCCTCGAGAGCTCGCTCCACTTCACTCTCAGTGGACTTCAAGGGCGGAAGACCAAGTACCTGCCGGACGTAATCAGCGACTAAGACTGTGACTGCGGCCTCTGTGCCTCCTGCAGCACGTATCGGCCCAGCCAAGTACAGCGCAAGATACTGTTCGTCGCCAGACCCACGTATACGGACCTTGGCAATTCCCTCCAGAGGTGCAGCTGTGATGCTCTCTGTGAGAATTGCGAGAGCAACTCGGACTGCCTTGTCTGCCGCTTTCTCTGAGTCATCGATGCCGCCAAGAGACCCTTCAGCAATCTCCTTGGCGACTATAAACGCCACTTCATCTCGGGGCTTGGTCTTTTGGAGCTCGCGTATTCTCGTAGCGACTCCTGTCGGGCCGTCGAGCGTAGCCTCAACCCGGGCAGCCACATCGTGCGCCCGAGGAATCTCAACTTTGGTGGATGGATCATAGCCCTTTGCCCTTGCCAACTCGGCAACACGATAGAGTCGTTCAACCTCGGTGCTGAGTGCTCTGAAGTATACTTCATAGCTTGGACTATGACAAGGCAAGCTGATGTCAGAAGGCAGTTCAGGGATATCTTCGGACTCAGTCACGTCATCTCATCTGAGCGCAGTACGAGCTTGCCTTTTCTCTTTTGGGCTTGACACTTCGCACTCGACAACAGCGAGTAGTGACCTTTAAAGCCCACCTCCGGAATGGAACTGTATAGTACCGCTAAGAACTGCACGGAGAAAGCACCTTGTTGACTCTGGAGGAGATAATCGAACTCATACTCAAGCACACCAAATATGAAAGGAAGGATGTTCTTGAGCTAATTGATGCTAAGCGGGAGGAGCTTGGAAGGGATATTGTGAACGATGACTCCGCCGCAATGATTGTAGCGCGTGAGCACGGAATTGACCTTCATCAGCTGAAACCAAAAGCAAGGACAAGAATAGAAGACATTACGGAATCGACGAGAAGTGTAGTACTTACTGCAAAGGTGGTCGGAGTCGACAGAGTTAGAACCTTCACTCGGCCGGACGGCAGCGAAGGACGCGTTGCGAGCATGACAGTCGGCGACGAGACAGGCAGGATTCGGATAGCGCTGTGGGATGAGATGGCAAAGGCAATTGAAGAGGAAGAGGTGAAAGTTGGCAGTATTGTGCAGATAAGCGGAGCCTATGTGAAGAAAGGCCTGCGCGACACCCTCGAACTCAATCTGGGTCGCATGGGCAGAATTCGGACGGTCGAGGATGATGAGATTGACTTCGATATTGAGGTCCCTGCCGCGGCCAGTACAAAGCTGGGAGAACTCAAGGAGAACTTGTTTGACATCTCTGTCACGTTTGTCGTAAGGAGAACGTTTCCTGTGTCCACTTTCACTCGGAGCACTGATGGAAGTGAAGGCAAGGTGATGAGCGTCATAGGAGCCGACGAAACCGGTACAGCGAGAGTCATCTTCTGGGACAGTCTTGCAGAGCAGATGGCCGATGTAGAAGAGGGGGAAGTCGTCCGACTCAATGCTGCCCGGACCAAGAGGGGACGGACTGGCGAGATAGAGGTACACAGTGGGCGGACATCAGCAGTTGACAGACGACTGAAAGTCAAAATGCAGGCGGTCGACATTGCTAAGGGAACACAGCCCGCATCACCATCTGGCAAGGCGAGCATAGACACCTTGACCGCTGACATGAGAGACGTGGACATAGAAGGACGCGTGGTCACTGTTGATGAATTAAGGACATTCGAGAAAGGCGAGAAGAAAGGTCGCAGACAGAGCATCATCGTTGGCGATGACACGGGGTCCGTACGTGTAACCTTCTGGAATGAGGATGTAGAGAAACTGGTGAAGGTGAAAGTAGGTGATGCGGTCAGAATCAGACACCTGTATGCCAGGGAAGGGTTGACAGGGGGCGTTGAACTCCATGTTGGCCAAAGAGCGGAGATTGAAGTCAATCCGAAGGGCCTGAAGCTGGACCATATTGACCTGTCCGACTTCCAGAGCGTCCCCACAGCAAAGCCTGTGCAGAAGAGCATCTCCGAGATAACTGAAGAGATGGTGAACAAGAGTGTCGAGATAACCGGAGTGATAATGGCTTTCGGTGAAACAGAGCCCACATATCTCTCCTGTTCAAATCCAGAGTGCAAGAAGAAGGTGACCGAGGAGGATGACCACTATGTCTGCGAAATCCACGGTGTAATCAAGAATCCAGTGCCAAGGTATCTATTCAAGATGAC
>JACAEL010000045.1 GCA_013388835.1 Candidatus Thorarchaeota archaeon
AGGGTTGTCTTGCCAGAGCCAGAGTCGCCTCTGACGACCACATAGTCGCCCGGTCGGATATCAAGACTCACATTGATAACGGCGTTGATCTTTCTTGTGCCCACTGTATAGACTCTTGATACATCGACCAGACGGACCGCAAACTCAACTCTGTCAGCAGTTGTACCCTCAGCTTCCACAAGGTCTTCCTCGATGTCTAGAGTCTCGTCCCTTTCACTCAACTTCAACTACTCCGAGCAGTCACTCGACACTACTGCTGCCTTCGAGAACGGGACTCTTAATGGCTCCGATGGTAACATGAATGGACTAACGAGGCCAGTACTGTTATCGTTAGGGGAGATTGTCGCAGTCTTCGCGTGTGACAGCAGAAGGACTCTAGAGGCCCACAACAGGCAGGACTGAGAGAGCCCAGTCAGATAGCATCAGAGGACGCTCTCTTCCAAACACGCGAATCGTCCTCAAGACACCTGCCTCGACTAGGATGTTGGTGTAGTAGGATACTAGGCTCTTCTCGATGTTGAGGTTGCGACTCAGGGTGGCCTGAGTGACCATGGAAGTAGCGGAGCACTCACGCACGATAGCGTTCACAACAGGGTTCCTAGCCAGTGCAGTAAAACGCATCAGCTGTTCGTCCATGGAGTAGTCAACCGGGAATATGTGACGGGTGTTACCGATTCTTAGAGAGGTCACTGCCCCCTCAGTCTCAAGATTCTGAAGATGATATTGTAACGCACCCATCGCACAGTCCAGAGTGCGTTGCAGCTCTCTCAGATGAATCCCAGGGTTGCTCTCTATCTCCATCATGACACGGTCTCTCAGCTTTATGTTCCTCTCGCTGCGTTTCTCGGCCGCGATCGTTGTCATCGAGAAGAGGATGAGAAGTGAGGGGGTGACAACTTCGCCCGATGGATGGAAGACAAGTGCTAGTGTCCCGATCTCAAGTAATCCCGAGATGGTCATGTTAGTGAACACGGAGCCACTCGGGGTGGAAAAGGTCAAGTCCTGAACAGCCAGTACATCTGAGGGGCGATCCAGTTGTCCGGACATGTGGAGACTGAAGAGGCCAGACAGTGTGAGCACTAGAGCGAATAGGGCAACTGCTCTTCCGAGTCCACTCTGCTTCATCTGTGTTCCAATCTCTTGTGACGCCCGTAGTAAATTAA
This sequence comes from Candidatus Thorarchaeota archaeon, assembly GCA_013388835.1. Taxonomy (NCBI): domain Archaea; kingdom Promethearchaeati; phylum Candidatus Thorarchaeota; species Candidatus Thorarchaeota archaeon. Next base: position 1,164 of record JACAEL010000045.1, read on the forward strand.
GCGATGCGTTCGAGCAACAATCGTACTAACCCGGGCCTGAACCCTTCGACGGGTAAGAGAGCGTTATCTTGAAAGTGCAAGACTTCGCACCTGTCGCCATGCATGTGTCTTCAATCACAACAAGCTTCTCAAACTCCATGCGGTTCCAGTCAGTCAGGTACTCCAAGACCGCTTCTATGAAACCCTTTAGGAAGTAGCATGAGGGTTCCTGACTCTGCATACCCGCCGCATATGGGTTCTCAACAATCTCGATTACCGCCTCTTCATCCAACCAGAGCTTGTACAGCTTGGCTATCCTGACGTCACCAAAGGGAACAATCAGAGTCCCGAGCGCCATCCTGATGAACTCGATGATGCCTTTGAAGTCTCCCGGAGGCTTCTGCTTGCCCAGTTTGAAGTACTCTCTCTGAGCTTCCAGTCCTGCAAGCCGTCCTGCACTGTAGTATAGGTCTCTGACACGGTCAGGAAACATGACCTCGATTCTGCTTCCAATCTTGGTCCATGTCTTCGCAAAGAAGGCACGCATCAGCTCACGTTCTCTGAGCTTGCCTTGCCACCACGGAATGACTTCGGGTTCCTTGGACATCGTTTCTCTCCCAGTCCTATTCGCAGGCGAAGAGAGTGTTAAGTGCTTTGCTATTACTTATGCAAGCCGGACATTCCAGATGCAACTCGAAGCTCCTGATGCACGGCAGATCTCTTCGTAGACCTTGGACTCGACACCCTTGAACTGCAAGATTGCCTCAAGAATCCCACTGAAGACCTCGCAGTATCCGAATCCTCTCATGCCCTCCAAATGGACCTCTTGGCACCAGATGCAGGACGCGTCGGAGATTCGTATCGACCCTCTTGCAGTCTCCATGTCAATCTCAGTAGGCCGCCGGTCGAAGAGTATCTTGAAGACGACCTCGATCAACTTGGAGACATCCTCACGGGTGGTCAGGGTCTCTTTTGTCTTGTCCACAATGTCGGTGTTCAGGTAGATTTGCCGGCCAATCTCCCGGCCGATATCTCTCAACCGGGCATTGGCCTCCTCCACATTTGAGGTCTCAGACAACACACGGTCGACGGTCTGCGAGTACATGCTTAGCAGTAGGGGGTTCTCTATCTTAGGCATCTCAATCCCTCAGGATGTCTTGCAGCCGACTAGATAGTCTTTCCGACCATCTTCATACCAATCTTCCTGTACACGGCGATTATCTGAACCACTCTCGGCTCAGGTATGCCCGCAAGTCCTGCAATCTCCGCGGTGGTCTTGTCACCCTTACACAGCTCGACCACAGGACGGTCTTCAGGTCTGACCTTGGTTATATCGCCCTCGAACAGGGGCAGTTTGACGAACCGCCCCATTGGAGCTTCGGCAGACTTCGTTCCTTCTGCTACCGCCACTTCAGGGACGGATACAATCTTCTTGAAAGCCGCCCACTTCAAGAGCTCGACGACCCGTTCAGTGGGCTGGAACATCGACTCCGCAATCTGCCCAACTGTTCTCACACCATCGACAAGCATAAGGACATCAAAGCCGAAGTTCCGATAGATCTTTTTCATCTCCTGATGAAGATCGGAGTCTAGTGACAGTCCACGAGAGTACTGCTCACCCTTCGTTGGCACAGTTGACGGAATGACATAGAAGTCATCAGGCGTCAGTTCTTTCTTCGGGGGAGGCACGACAACCTCCACCCTTTCTTCTTCGACCGCTGTGGGCGCAGCAGCCGAGGGGATTTCCACAGCAGTAGATGCAGCCTTGATAGCCACACTCTCTAACACCTGAAGATTGCTTTCGACGGACTCCTCGAAGTCAGCAGGGGGCGGAGGTAGCTCAATACCCTCTAGAAGGCGCAACACGTTCTTCGTCTTCGCAATCGCAAGACCAAGCTGGAGTTCCGGTACGTACAGAACGGTCAGAATCCAGTTGTCATCAACGGGAGCCAGTACCACAAGTCCCTTGTCTGTGTCGATGGTCATCAGTCGAAGGTCGGTCTTGTAGAGTTTGATGCTGTCTTTCACACGTGGAAACAGCTCATCGGGAAACGCGAAGCTGACAAACGGTCGACCGGCCTTAGTCATGAGCGAATATCCCAGTACTTGATCATCAAACCTGAGTTTTGAGAGTGCCCGTTCCAAGTCGCTGGTCATATTGTCCAACCTCGCTTCGCTATGCTCGACCCGGCTCACTGTCTACATCTATACAAACGACGCTTGAATCTGAAAAGGATTGTGGTGACATCGGAGAGTATGTTGCTCATTCAGGAGTGAGCACAATCAGAGGGCAATCAGGAACAATTATGAGCTGTTCGCCTACGTGACAGTAGGTCAAGTCAGACAGGAATGATAAGATATGAGAAACTCTGCGGGAGGGTTCCTCTCCACTATTGCAGGGGCAGTGCTGCTGAGCCGAACTGTGAGCAGTGGGCACTACTACCAGCCGCCATATGACCTGCTCTCACCACTGCTCCAAGGCTGCGAGTTGCTGGGCCGAACACCACAGGGCCTTCTCAACAGCACTACCACATTTGCATATTTGGTTGTATGGGCAGTCACTGGTGCACTCATGGGGCTCTTTTCAAGACCGGGCTGGAACACATGCAGAACGACACTCTGGATGGGGTTCTTTGCGGCCCTCTTCGCTACTGTATCAAGACTGCTCGTCGACCCGGCATTCTGGACTTCATCTGGACGAAACCTCGAACTCCTGCTCACATTCGTTACTTTCAGCATGATTACACAGATAGGGCTGATTGGAGCACTGCCGGTATCCACGCTGCTTAGCCGCCTGATGCTAGGGCACGATGCACCACTGCCGACCAAGATAGAGACTGTATGTACTTGCGGCGCAGTCTTCAGATCAATACCAATCCTCTGCTCGGAATGCGGAAGGACACTTCGCACAGGACATGAAGAGTGATGACGTCACCGGCGCCATGAAACACTCTGGGCATGAGCAGGGATGGAAGCCTCAGGACTCATCAAGCTCAGCCCAGGTCAGCTCGGCTCAGCCCAGGTCAGCTCGGCTCAGGGAACTAGTGCTAGATCAGTCTAGGAGTGTCCAACCTTGAGGCAGTTGCTGTAGACCCACAGTGCTCTTTTCAGCGCTCCCGTGTTATTGCACCTCCAAGAGCCCCACCAATTCCTGCAGCAATGACTGGGTACAGACATCCTTCCAAGACGAACTGCAGCAGTAACAGAGACTCACCACCGAAGATGGCAGCGAAGTCAAGGGTGTTGATGAAGAACACAAGCAGCCATGTCAGAAAGGCCCCGATGATGACCGAGAAGACCGCCGCAAACACAGCTGGAGGGACGTTGCGGGTCATGAGACCTGCAATCAGACCACCTGTGCCCCATGCCAAGAACATGAGCACCGTGCTGCTCTGCGCGCCCACTCCCAGTTGCGTGCCGAGAAGAGGAGGGTAGAGCACAGTGCCGACAACAGCCAGCCGAATCTCAAGGTCTGTACTGCTCAGGAAGTCAAGCACTGTGGCAGCGTCAATCAGCTGAGATGGCATCAGTGCACCAAACGTGAGTAGTAGAAAGCACATGACAAACGCAACAATCAAGCCAGTCAAAGTGCCAAGTATCTGACCCAACAGATGGCCTCCATGTTCGGTGATTCATCAGAAACTTCACCTCGAGAGCATTTATAGCTATGCAGTCAGACATAGGCAACTGGACCTCGGACCGACAACCGAGCTGAGAAGAGACATTACGAACCCGAGTTCAGTGATGTGTCGCATCCTGTAGCCTCTCTCGGCCAGTCAGGCACTACTGTATGCCCAGAAGACGTTTTCCTTGATGGGACATGCTGGGGGACGAACGCAGGTATGTCATCACCTCTTCTCGGGTGGGATGTCTCGCATCTGGTGATGACACATACTTGGCAGCTACTGCGTTGGCCAGCACCAGACGGTCTTCGACCTCGAGACTCATCAGCGTGCCGAGTATGTCACCAGCGTTCCACGAGTCGCCAGCACCACACACCACCCTGCTGACTTCACTGAAGGTGGGTACTGCCACCGAATGAGAGCCTTTCACTGAGGCAGAGAAGTGTGGTGTGTGAAGGTCAACTCTTATACCGGTCTCCGCGGATATTCGCTCAGCTGCACCAAGCCACAGTTCAGGCTCCCCAATTAGCCGACTCCAGTCCCTCGTGCTGTCTTCTAGAGCGACGAGGAACCATCTTGCCTCATTCTCATTCATGCTGACTATGTCCACAAGCCCCTCTCTAATCACATTATCGACGAGCGGCTTGACAATGCCGGGGTTGCCAGAGGGGTCGCCCATGTCCATGAATGTCAAGGCTCTGGACTCCTGATGAACCATCTCAAAGAGATTGGAGGCGAGGTCAGCGGCAGCCCGGTTGTGGTTTAGGCACAGGAGTGCTACAAGGCTCGAGTCACGTATGCATCTCAAGTCAGCATCACTCAGGTCCGAGTAAGAAAAGTCCGCTGCAGACCCGCTATCGCTCACCATGAGATTCACTCTTCGCCCATTGTATTCAGCCTCAATGGATACTGTGGCTGCCAGTCTGCCATCGCAATGTACGTGACTCAGGTCCATCGTGGGGTCTGTGAGCGCACGAAGTAGAGCGGCCCCTTGGGGGTCCGTCTTTGTGATCAACACGGGCGCAAGCCCGAGAGAGAGCAGCGCAGAGGCAGTGTTGGGCGAGTTCCCACCCCGACGAATGAGATGCCTCGTCCCCATGAGATTACCGCCACCCTGTTCAGCAACAACCCTCATCTCTCTGAATAGTGCCTCCAGACCCCCAGCAATAACAAAGTGGTCAACAAAGAAGTCAGGGAGTATGACGGGGGGTCTCATGGTCAGGGACCCATCAAGAGCATGGATGAGCCGGTCGAACTCCAGCTCAAACACCTTCTCGCAGATTTGAAGTGGACTGGTTCAACTAAATCTTCTTGAGAGCCGCGCTTATCATGCTCTTCAGCTTCGCCTCATCGATGCCAGTCTTCTTTGTCACCTTGGCGACGTCACAATAGGCCAGCTGGTCAATGCTGCGAATCCCGGCCTTCACAAGGAGCTTGGCATCGTCCGCACTCACCGCACTCAGCGAAGACAGGACAGTCACAGGGTCTGTCGAATCAACATGTGGAGTCTCGGCCTCAGTTGTGGCAAGGGACTCTGCCATCTTCTGAATATCCTCAAGGAATCTCTTGAGAGCCTCTACGTTCTCAGGATAGGAGCTGCGTCTGCGAATGTCTATCATGAGACCCATTCGCCTGCATTCCACAACAGTGAGACCCGCCTCACTTACCTCGCCTCTGCTGAATCCGCGACCGATTCGCGACTTTAGGTCCTTGGGCGACTTCACAGTAGGTTCGGCAATTGTTATGAAGCTCATATGCTGGTCACCTGACTCGGCTCCCACCCCTGAGGTTCACTTATTAGCCTTTCGAGATGGCCCTCAGACGGGGATGCGTGAAGCGGTTGCACCGGCATGTCAGAAGTCCTCCAGTGACGACTGCGACATGGCAGAACCGGTGAGCATCCTCCGCAGTTTGTCCTGCTGCTCAGGGGTGCTCACCTGCAGCAGCTGAAGCATCTGAAGGGCATTGACAGGCGCGTTGCCCGAGAAGTGATTGTTGAAGTAGCCATATATACAGTCAGTCTGCTCCTGCAACTCACGAAGTCTGGGAACCCACTCTCGCAGTTCTGCCTCAGAGTATCGGTATTGATACCAAGGCTTCGAACCACGTCCATGCCATCGAATGTAGGCAAAGTCGGTAGTCAGTCTCAGTGTGATTGGAAGCTTGGGCTCATCCACAATGACTGAACTGACATGGTATCTCTCGAGCAAGGAGAAGACAGGCTCCTTTAACCAGCTCTCATGACGAAACTCTATGGCGTATCGAAAACGCGAGTCGAGAGCGGACAAGAAGGTTTCCAAGTCAGACATCTCGTCAATGTCCCAAGGAGGGAGCTGGATTAGCAGTGCTGCAATCTTGTTCACAAGCGGAGAGAGGATCTCAAAGAACCTCTGTAGCGTCTGACCACCTTCGCCATCAGTGTTCAGCCGGCAGTCGTGGGTGACCTTCTTGGGCAGCTTTGCTGTAAAGAACTTCCGCTGATCTCTCAGCTCCGCAAGATGCGACACGAACTCAGGACGCGGCAGGGCATAGAAAGTCGAGTTGATCTCAGAAGTGTCAAAGTAGGTGAAGTACTGTTCAAGCATGTTTGCCTTAGACTCATAGAACACGCCGGTCCAGTCCGTTGCATAGGACCATCCACTTGTACCTATGAAGAGACCTGCCCGCACCTGTTCCATGTTGTGTTCTGCACGTTTTTGTCTTGCGGAAGAGGACTGTTGAAATGACGAGATTCATAAGAAACCTGAATGAGGTTCCAGGATGAAGCAACTATGAGGACAGAGAAGGTCAAGGCAGAGCTGAGCAATCTGGAGGTGCACATGGGCCCCTTCAGACAGAGTGCACTGAAAACGAAGGCAACCGCGGTCTATGAGGACCTTCTACTCACGGTCACTGGCGAGAAGCTGGTCGTCAAACTCCATGCACGCAACATGGGCAATGTCCATTTGGAGAAGAAGGCAGTCAGGATAGCAGCCATGAACTTTGAGATCACTGAGAGAGACGGCAATCCGAGCGTGGTCAGTGGGTCCGTCAGGCTCGAGTTCGAGAGTCAGGCAGATGCCGATGCATGGTACAAGGAACTGTGGCAGTAGAGGAGCGCTTTTAAACAAGGGCATATCCGAGCACGTCATCCTAGCCCTAGACAGAGATGAAGTCCATGTCTGAGAAGATAAGGTATGTAGAGTGTATGTTCACCGACCTGTTTGGTAGACTCAAGTCGATGGTGATTCCATGTCGACCAGTGGACAGTATTGATGAACTGAGGAAGGACCCGGCCTTGAAACAGGGCGCCAGCGTTGATGGCAGTTCGGTGACCGGGCTCGCCAATGTGGAAGCATCAGATCTCAGACTCGAACCGGACGTGTCCAGTCTGATAGAGCTGCCGTATACGAGTCAAAGAACCGCCGGAGTGATGTGTTCAATACGCAAGAAGGTCATTCCGGGTCAGGACTCGTTGTACCCACTTGACGCAAGAAGTGTGTTTCTCTCAGTCTATGAGAAGTGTCTTGGAACAAGACAGCTCAAGGTGAAGATAGAACCCGAGTTCCATTTCATCACGATGGAAGGCGAGCTGTTCGACTATGGAGAATACGCAGACACGTATCCCCAAAACCCCGGTGCTGACACATTGCTTAGAATCGCTTCCACTATCCAAGACGCCGGGATGGGTGTCAAGGTGGCACATCACGAACACGGACACTCCCAAGTGGAGATTGAGATTGACTTCGAGGATGCAAGGAAGGCTGCAGACAACATAGTCCTGTTCAAGAACATCGCACGGGCAATCGCTCGGGAAGACGGATTTGATGTGACCTTCATGCCGAAGCCCTTTGAGGGAGCGGCTGGCAACGGGCTTCATTGTCATCTTCAGTTGTGGGATGGTGACAAGAACCTCTTCGGTCACGGTGGGTCAGAACTCTCGGAAACGGCCATGATGTTCGTAGCTGGCCTGATTCAGCATGCCCCTGCAATCACTGCCTTTGCAAACCCGACTGTCAACTCATACAAGCGGCTGGTGCCCCATCACGAGGCGCCGGTCTATGTCTGTTGGGGACCAACCAATCGCACGGTGCTGATAAGAGTCCCACTCTTTGTCGATAGTCAGAAGGCCGCAGTCGAGTTGAGGTCTCCAGATCCTGCGTGCAACCCGTACTTGTTGTTCGCGGCAATCATTGCGGCAGGCATGGACGGCATCAGCCGAAAGATGAAGCCTCCTGAACCATGCACGAGGGACGTCTTTGCAATGAGCGACGAACAGAGGGAGAGCCTCGGCATCACAACGCTACCTTCGAATCTAGGGGCTGCACTGGACGCGCTGGAGCATGACAGCGTGCTTATCGAGGCGCTCGGACAGCAGCTAGTGAGGAAGTACGTCAGCCTGAAGCGAAGAGAGTGGAGTGACTACTGCAACCATGTAGTCACCGAGTGGGAGTGGGACACGTACTCTGGGACCTAGTGTCCAAGATAGCGTTCCAACCTGTCTAGGGCATCGTCAAGTACCTCTGGTGTCAAATGGCCAATGGAGATGCGGACATGCCCCTCTCCAGCGGCACCAAAGATGGACCCCGGCAGAAGAAGTAGATGTGCCTTCGCAAGGAGGTCAAGTGTGAGTCGTCTGGAGTCCTTGCAGTCTCGTATACGCGGGAACAGATAGAACGTCCCCTTGGTTCTGACACACTCCAAGCCATCAATCCTCGCCAGTCGCATATATGCATGCTCGCGCAGTCTCTCAAGTCGTTTGAGTTCCCGCTCAACAAAGTCGCTGCCCTGCCTCAGCACATCAAGTGCAAGTACCTGAGACACTGCCGGTGCACAGACTGCCATGGTGTCATGGACTTTCAGGTACTCCTGTATGAAGCGCTCACTTCCTACGACAAACCCTACCCTCCAGCCCGACATACCGAAGATCTTTGAGAAACTCCCAATCATGACCACATGCTCGCGTAGATCCCTCCTGGTGGCGGGACTGTAGTGACGGGCATCCTCAAAGACCATTCGCGAGTAGGTCTCATCTGAAATGAGTATGATGTCATGTTCAACACATATGTCTAGGATCTCATCGATTGCACGTTGGTCGTAGACGGCACCCGTAGGATTATTCGGAGTCACCAGAAGCACCGCCCTTGTGTTCGGTCGAATTGCCTTTGCAATCTCGTCGACCATTGGCTGAAACTCATGATTCAAGGGCACCTCAGCTACATGTCCTCTGCACAGCTGAACCGCCATGACCGAGTTGAAGTAGTATGGTGAGGGCATGACTACCTCGTCACCAACGCCAACAATGGTCAAGACTGCCCCGAGAAGAGCCTGGTTCGCCCCACCCGTTATGACGACTTCCTTTTCCGGGTCGACATCGATACTGTGAGTGCCGCGAAGATACAGTGACAGGTCCTCTCTGAGGTCAATGAGTCCGTGGTCAGCAGTGTACTGGTGAATATATGGAAGCTCAAACTGCTCCGCGGTCAACTTCAGGGATTCTGCAGGTGGCACATGCCCCGGAAGGCCCTGACCGAGGTTGATATAGTCAGAAAATGCCGAGTACCTCCGTGCCACCTCGCCAAGCTCTACGATTGGAGGAGGTCTTATGTGTTCGGTCTGATACTTCATATACATTCCCACCAAGCATGATACAGAACAGGATTTGCAAGCAGTATGGTTGGCATATCACGACGACCGCTCTTAACCAAGATGGTCTGCGACACTGGAGGACTCGGCCTAGTCAAGGGAAGCATACCATGCTCAGTTCCAAGACCAGTCACATGATGTGCAGCATATCTGACACTGGGTGATTTCCAGCACAACCATTAAAGGTGGAGCCGAGAAAGCGCATGGAAGGCCTGCACACCATGAGCGCACGACAAGAAGTTCGGCGAGCGGCAGTCTTCTCAGTTGCAGCAGCAGCAATGTTGACTGCAATCAAGCTCGTTGTGGGAATTGCCACTAACTCGATAGGAATTGTTTCTGAGGCCCTGCACAGCGGTCTCGACTTGCTGGCGGCAGCCATCACACTCGTTGCTGTGAAGAAGGCAGCTGTCATTGCTGATGGCGAACACCACTACGGACACGGCAAGATTGAGAACTTTGCAGCACTGGCCGAAACCATCATACTCTGGGTGACAGCGGGTTGGATAATATATGAGGCTACGCGGAGGATAGTTGAGGGGACTGTCATCGAAGCATCAGTCACGGGCATCGCAGTAATGATTACGAGCATCGTGATTGACTATGAGAGAAGCCGGATGCTCATGAAGACTGCAAGGACACACGGGAGCCAAGCACTCGAGGCCGACGCACTGCATTTCAGTACAGACATGCTCAGCTCTGTCGTGGTGCTTTGCGGACTGGGACTTGTGGCTGTCGGCTTTCCAATTGGGGACTCGCTGGGAGCACTTGGCGTCTCAGTGGTCATACTGCTCGTGTCATATCGACTAGCGCGCAGGTCGTATGACTATCTCACTGATCGAGCCCCCGATGGGGTCAGAGAAAAGATCAGGGAAGTCTGCGCAGACATTCCATCTGTGGTTGACTGCTCAAGAATAAGGACTCGGATGGCGGGCCCAAAGCTCTTTGTGGACATCATAGTGACCGTGGAGAGCAATACGGGATTGGAGAGGGCTCATGCAATTGCAGACATGGTCGAAGCCAGAGTGTCGGCACTTGCGGCCCATGAAGCAGACGTCATTGTTCATGTTGAACCTACCAACGCGACAGTTGCACATGGACGGGGTTCGAACCTATACGAGAGAGTTGAGTCGGTTGTCAGGAGACACCCAAGCAAAGTCAACATGCATAATGTGCGGATGAGGACCATGTCAGACGGGGTGTATCTTGTGGCAGACTTGGAAATGTCATCAGAGCTGACACTAGAGAGGGCTCACTCTGTGAGTGAAGTTCTGGAGGCCGCCTTGAAGCGCGAGATTCCGGAACTTAGGAGTGTAGTCTTCCATCTCGAGTCGGATGAGTACGTCACGTCAGCAGAGGTCGTAACTGCAAGTACCGAGAGGATAGTCGAATACGTCAGAGCTGTCGTAGATGAAGTCAAAGGAGCTGACAACTGCCGTGATGTCATCGTGACAAAGGACCGACACGGATTCGCAGTATGTCTGACCTGTGAGGTCGACGGCAACACATCTCTGGCAGACAGTCACGAGCTTGCAGAGGAGATAGAACGAAGGGTGAAGCAGGGGATTCCTGAAGTCCTAAGTGTCACTGTGCACTTGGAACCATCACAAAGCCGTCCAATACCATAGAGTGTCGGAAATCACTGCAAGCAAGATAGTTTTTTCTCCGGTAGGAACAAGTCCAGACTGTGTACAGTCTAGTAGGCACTAGGAGAGACATCGCGAAGGTCCTACTGATAGTCCCACTCACACTCGGGTCCACGCTATTGGCAATCGGAGGCGTCAGCATTGTCTCTCTATCGCACGCGACAAGAGTAGGAGTGCATACACTACTGGCCTACTGGGCATCAATACCTGCTGCAGCTGTCATTGTCACACTGTTTAGAAGATTCTCAAGAGCCCGGATGATACTTGCCTCTGCGTTTCTGCTCGTTGTGGTGAGCAATGTCGAAAGAGCACTGAGGCATATCGTTCCAGTCACTGAAGTGCCAGCCCAGATACATGATGGTATGCTTGTAGCCCAGCAGTTCGGACTGATGCTTGTCGTCCTCCTTCTAGTGGTTGCATCTGTGACTAGGGATGAACCGCAAGATTCCCTGTCACGCGGCTATAGTAGGGTGTTTGGACTGGCCACTACGCTGACCCCGCTCGTGGTCTATGTCTATGTGGATTGCTTCGTGGCTTCGGAACCGAGTCCCCTTGCGACTGCCATAGGCATTGTGGCATGCGCGGTTGCGGTCTCAGGACTCCTCGTGATGCCTCGTCTGGCTTACAGACTGAGAAGAGAATACCTGCCTCTAGACTGCGGCTACTTTGTCACCGCCTGCGTTCTACTGATTGGTTCAAGCCTGCTCCTCACAGAGTCTTTCATCACATCGTCATTGTTATGGATATACGCAGAGAACCTTCAGACAGCTGCCCTCCTGCTGTTCGGAGTTTCTCTAGGGGTTCCGTTGCTGAGGCGGACTGGCTATGGCCGTCGCGCCAGTTATGGAATGGTAGTCTTCCTTGCTCTCTCCGCATACCTTCCACTACTGGTCACCACAATCTTGGAGTCGGCCTCAAGGACTGAGCCCTTCGAGGCAGGGAATGTCCTCGCTTATGCAATAGTACATGTGGGAATGGCTTCACTGTCAGCCATAATGGCAGCACTTCTCACAGTCTATTCACGTGTCAGACCTTCGCGCACGCAGTACCCACTCAGTATGGTATTCATAGTCTGGACGGGAGTGGCATTCATTTCCATTGTGCCTGCCTTCACGGCTAGCCCGATTCCGCTCGGCACTTCGAACGCACCGTATCTGGTAGGTTCGATTGTCACACTCTTCTTTCTCTACCTTGTTCACAAGTGGTACTGGGAAAACAACAGTGCATCCTTGGTCATGAGTCCAAGGCGTTTTCTGGCATCGGCATCACTCGTCCTATTGGCAGTTGGCGTCGCTGAAGGTATGAACCAGATCATATGGGCGTACGGTCTGATTCAGCACGGGAATCTTATCGGAAACAGGATGCTTCTCGGTTTTAACTCCCTCGTCATGTTCGGTATCGCATATCTGGTCTTCATGCTCTCCTCTAGTAATGCAGACGCAGTTCCATTTGAGAGTTTCATCACAGGTTTTCTGGTAGTCTGGATAGTCCCCTATACACTCAAGAGCTACTATCTGCCTTTCACCCCCGGCTGGTGGGTCTCAGAACTTGTGATGTTTCTGGGTCTTCTGACTGGTCCTGCACTTGTCGGCTTTCTATACATGCGAGCGATGCAACAAGCTGAGGAGTCCCACAAGAGAGCAGCAATGTATGCAGACCTGCTGATGCACGACATCACCAACCACAATCAGATCACGTTGACCACTCTGGAGCTTCTGTCATCTGAGAGTATGAACAGTGATACCAGAGAGAGACTGCTGAGGGACGCACGCCATGCTGTTTCGATGGCCGACCAGCTCATAGGCAACGTGCGGTTGTTGAATGATACAGAGATTTGGCAGCGCTTGACTGAGACAAGGACGGACCTCGTTTCAGAGGTTGTCCACGCGCTAGACACAGTCATGCAGAATCTGAGCATTCCGGGGCTGGTCATCAACATAAGTACAGAAACCAGCCGTGCGTATGTGCTAGGAAACAACCTCCTCCGGGCAGCCATTCTCAACCTACTCTACACAGCAGTAGAACTTCCCAGAGAGACCGAGGAAATGTGGATTAGTGTAGTTCCCATTGTAGCGATGGGAAGGGACTGGTGGCAAGTGAAACTTGAGATTCCCAAGACAAGGATGAATACCGGTTTGATGACGTCACCGGACCCTGAAACTGTCACCCATGGCAGGAGCTCACTGGGATTCTTGGTGGCCAAGATAGTGGTGAACCAGCTCGGTGGCTATATGGAGAATGGGCTTGGAAGCCGAGATGACTTCGGAGTCGTGTCGTACATTGCGCTGAACCTGCCTATTTGTCACTAGCAGACGAGTCTCAACAAGCAGGAGCCAACAACAGTCCCTAAGCGAGCAACAGTGGAGTATGAACGGATTCGTTTCTCTTCCAGCAGGTCAGCGTCAAGTCAACATCAGTGGTGAGTATGCATGAGAGTGGTGCGGGAGGTCATGTTTCATGCGTCAAAGTTCGGTAGACGGAAGAACAAGAATGAGCGAAGAAGTCAGACCTGTGACGGCCACCCCGGAACAGAAGCCAGAGGGAAATGGACCTGTGTCGGCAAACGTTCTCTGGGCGATCAGTACTATACGGATATGGCAGGTCCTTGTCGTTCCTGCTGCGACTGGAGGTACTCTGGATGCCTCTTGTTCTCTACCTATTGTCCGGTGTCTTCGCTGGACTCGCCTATGTCTATCTGAAAACACGGAGGGCCGCTGCATTACCGCCCTAAGACTAGAACGCACTGCACTGTGATGACAGAACACCTATGATAGCCTTTCGCAGTCGACGGATGAATAGACCTCAGTGAGCGGACCGCTATTACTGGACGAGCCTGGTGGAGCACAGGACTCGACTGATGCAGCGTTTCGTTTCGTCTTCAGCAGGGACTGGTACAGGAGGTAGAGAATAGTGAGCCACACAGGAATGACCGGGTCAAAGCCCAGAATGAGGTAGTGGAGGACCACGCCGATAGAGAAGAACGCCAAGAGGTTGTTCGCCCCTGACCACAACAGGTCAAGCCGCTTTGTCGCGTCTGACAAGAACACACAACGTTGGTACAGGAGCAGCATCGAAGGCGCCAGAAACGAGTACCAGATGGCTAGAAAGAGAAACCATGAGTCTGAATACACAAGGAGCACCAAGAACATCATGTCCGAGAAGTGGGAGAGATAGTCCTTTTCGCCAGCCGGCGTCATGATGAACCGGGAGAAGCTCTTGGCGAAGATGAGCACACCGAGTGCGAGGCTCAACAGGAACCTCGGGTATGCCTCTGCCAACTGCGGCAATAGATGGATGACAAGACTCGTAATGCTCGTGCTGTGATGACCATCCAAGTAGTGAACGAAGTTGACCTCTAGGAAGTCTGTCACTGAAGTGGGCCACATCAGGAAGAACAACACACTGGGAGCCAAGGCCGTTGAAAGCCCTGCTGTCGTGCCTGCCAGTGGTACCAGCTGTCTTCTCAGTGTGGAGCGCACAGGGTGCGAAAGAGGAATGAGGAAGGGGACAAGGAGCAGCATGAAAGGTTTCATGCTGGAGACCAGCCCCACCAACAGGCCCACCCAGAAGTGAGGAAGTAGTCTGTCTGTCTTCATAGTCCTCAGCAGGAAGAGGACCACCAGTGCCATCAACACAACGAGCTGTGAGATCTGTCCGAGAACGAGGTTGACAATGTGGGGAGGAGCAATAGACAGGACGGTCAGCGACTTCTCGAAGTTCTTGGTCTCGACCGAAACACCATAGGTGAGACAGACATGGAATGCCATGTATACTGTGCCACAGTTGCACACCATCATCAGCGAGATATCGAGAATGTACAAGACCTCGACTGGGAAGGACACGAACAGGGACATAATCATGCCAAAGAGTGGAAAGTACCTGTAGGGGAGGCCGTTCGGACTGACTGTGTACAGGTCAGCGGGAGAGACCCGGATCATCTGTCCTGCCGCATAGAACACTTGGAAGTCTAACATGAGTATCGTTGATTCAATCCCGCCTGTTCCGAGGTGGAAGAGAAAGAGGAGGACGACCGCCACATAATAGGCCACATTGAAGACGAGAGCAGCCTTCAAGAGTCGAGAACTCCGGAAGTACACCCAGAAGGGGCTTGTGCGTACCAAGTTGCCAAGGGGCAGCGTGGTCACCAGAGCGGAACACCCCATATCAGTACTTGAGCGAGGGCCATCGCGACCGAGGACGACCCGACTAGTAGTATCACGATTGGTGCTTGTGGCCAGTTGTAGCGGTCAGTCCAGCGGGCATCGAACAAGAAGAAGGGGACGTACAACAAGACCGCGGCAGCAAGTATGAAGAGCAGGTTAGGAACACGGATGAGAGGCTCCGCGCCGAGAAGAATCATGGCAAGCCCTAGTCCAAAGACAGGGGGATGAAGTGTGAGGCGTTCCAAGATCAACCAACGCCGGTTCTTCTTCCAGTAGTCGCGGCTTCGGAAGCGACGATAGAAGTTGACGTCCCAGCCCGTCGTCACGAGCAGTATTGGAAAGCTGATCATCACTATGAGATTGAGCACTATTGAGCTGAGCGAGAACGCGAACGAAAGAGCCGTATAGTAGTTTATCACGCGGCTCAGATAACGCCGCCGGAACTGCAGCTCGTCGGGGAGCTTGATCTCTACCAACCACACACGGAAGAGCAGAAAGACGATGCCAATGACTGCCATCAGCTCGGTCATTGTAGCTGCACCTGTGTCTAGCGCAACATGCCATGTCAACAGGTCCTGCACAGAGTCCGGGAGCTTCTTATGCTCATCTGTGATGGCCACACTCCGCTACTATGTGTGGACACACCAAATGTGACCAGACGACTCCCTTGAAGGGAGAAGCATGACATGGAAGCGATGTGTTGCAATGCACAGGCTAATAAGGGATGGTTCAGACACACTATGTGCAGGAAAAGCAAGTATACGCGCCTTCTTTGAAAGAGTAAGTGAGTGGGGTTCCCATGTCGCACCTCCCCAGAGGAACACGCTGTTTTTGATAGTCCTGCTATTCGTGCACGAATGCACATGAGAGAGATACGAAATGACTTATGACAGTGAGCCCATTCAGGCCACAGTGGCTGAACTAAAGCCACGCATGAAGAACCTGACAATATCCTTCAGAGTCTTGGAGGCAGGTCAGGAACGCGAGGTTTCATCTCGCGACAGTGGTGATACGCACCGTGTACTAGACGCAGTGGTTGGTGACTCGACCGGAACCGTTCAGATGCCCCTCTGGGACGATCATATCGACTCGGTCAAGGTCGGTACAACTTACACACTGAAGAACGGCTATTGTGGCCTCTTCAGAGGAAACTTGCGACTGAACATCGGCAAGTATGGTGAATTGACCGAAGCAGAAGTGCCAATCGAAGAGGTCAACAGGGAGGTTGACATGTCTGCTGAAGAACACGATGATGACCGACGACCAAGACGGGACTTCGGCAATCGTGATGGAAACCGAGAGGGCGGCTATGGCGGCGGTAGCGGCCGCAGCTATGGCGGCGGTGGCTACGGCGGCAGAAGCAGCGGCGGATATGGTGGCCGCGGCGGCAGAAGTGGCGGCAGTTACGGAAGGCGCGACAGGCGCTAGTCCGGGAAACCGACACAACTACCATGTAATGGTGAGTGGACGACACTCACCCTGTACATTCCTGAGCTGCGTCCACTGGGCGCAGTTCATCTTACTTTTTCCAAATGCGTTTTCAACCAAGAGTACCTCTTCAACGAGGCGTGTAAGGACTGACTAGAGAAGGACAAGACGCTCGCCATGCAGAGGCCCCACTCTCGTTCAGTCTTACGCTTGTCAGATTGAGGTGAGCTTCTACTGGTGGAATCGGTTGGGGCACAATAGGGGGATACCAGAATGGGGCCGGCGACACAGTCGAAACCGATGCTGCGACGATGGGAGTTCAGGCAACAACTGGACTCACTTCTCACTTACTGGGCTTGGCGCACCCGCCTCGAGGTCGCCACTGAACGACAATGCCATCTTGGAGAACAGAGGAAGAACGAGTAAGATTGAACCGATGACCATCACGGTCGTGAGGGCAAGGAACTCCATTCCTAGTACACCAAGAGAGACAGCCTCTCTAGCGATGATGAGCGACATCTCTGCCCTGACGCTTAGACCTAAGACAATCACGGGAAGGGCTCTTCGCTCTGCCCTTGTGATGCAGCCACCGAGGAATCCCCCAGACAGCCGTGATACCATTGCTACAGCCAGAACCACCAGCGCGATAGGCAGGACAGATGGAATCCCATATGGATTGATGCTCAGTCCGATGCTGGCGAAGAAGAGGCCAGCGAATAGATCCTTCATAATTGCGACCTGTCTTGCCAGTTCCTCACCAATCGGTCTGTGGGGAATGACAGCTCCCAATATGAATGCTCCAGTTATGGCGGAGAGTCCAACAAGCGTGGCAGCAAATGCGAACAGCAGGCCGAAGCCAATCAGCACGGTGAATAGGGTGTCCCTGCCAACTGACAGCTCGAACCGCTCAATGATGCGTGGGAGGAACTTGTCGCCCAAGAGAAGCGACCCCATTATGAACACAATCGAGAAGACAGTGCTCTGTGCCAGACTCGATGGCGAGAATACACCACCTGCAAGGAAACTGAGGGCGATTGTGAGCAGTACTATCCCCTCCACATCATCAACAACACAGGCAGTAAGCAAGGTTGAGCCAGACTTGGTCCCCACTAACCTGTTAGTGGCAAGTACTGCCGCTACTACACTTGTTCCACTTGGAGCTATCACTACTCCTAGAATGAAAGATGCAGGACCAGACCAACCAAGCGCGATGCCGAGAGCAAACCCACACAGGACTGACAGCATGACGCCAGCCGTTGTGACCGAGAACGCAGTTCTGCTTGACCTCCAAAAGTCCGCGACATCAAACTCGAGACCAGTGACGAAGAGCAGGAGTACGATACCAAGGACTGCAAGCACATTGACGGTTGCAAGGTCGGTAACGAGTCCCAGTCCGCCGGGACCGCCAATGAAGAAGCCCACAACGACTGCTCCTATGAGACCGGGAAGGTGCGCTCGCCTGAACAGAGCGGTCACCAGCGACACCACTACAATGAGAAGCCCAATCTGATAGAGGAAGAGGACTCCAGGATCACTGACCACAACTCTACAATGGCAATCTGACTATTATGTCCTACCAATGGTTCGATGCTCCACGGGAGGCGCCCCACAGTCCAGAGAGCGGACCAGGCTTCAACTCTGCACAGTGTCACCGGGTTCGAAGTCGCCCGAAGGTCGGATGGACTTGGATTTCACTGATGGAGCATGCATGAACGGGCATACATGCATCAATACTGTCGTTCAACATCCCGACTGGGCGGGTTCAGATGTCTGTACAGGTAAGGCATACATGCATCAATACTGTCGTTCAACATCCGACGACTGTTCACTTGGCACTCGGCCGAGTCTGTTGCATGAAACACTGCACTCTCTCAAGGCAGGGCTGTGAACGTTACACAGGTCAAATCCCAATCGATACATCCACAGTCCACCGGTCCTTAGTGCCACGCAAGCCCACGACACCTGCGTATGCCCTAGACACTGAAGTGGCCGCAGAATCCAGCACATAGTAAACAATATACGCAGATGCGCCTTAGTGGTCACTCGGAGCCAAGCAATTTGAGAGACGGGTGCGAAGCAAGAATACTCGGGTCGCCGGAAGCCAGCGTGGTCCAGACCAAGAAGGTTGAGATGGAGCACCCACTGCTGGTGTGCTGTTTTCCGTCGGCTGGCGTCGTAGGAACGATAGTAGCAAACACTATGATTGACCAGTTCAAGATGGAGGAGGTTGCACATGTCCGTTCGAGATATATGCCCTCGGCAGCTGTATTCCTAGAAGGAAGGCTTAGACACCCATTCAGGATATACTCAGCTCCGGCGAAGAACCTCCTCGTGGTGACAAGCGAGCTTCCCATTCAGGAAGAGGGGATGTACATGGTCTCCTCGGCCCTGCTGGATTGGGCAGCTGAGAAAGGAGTCAAGGAAACCGTCATACTTGATGGAATACCAGTGCAGGGTCTGCCGTCTGAGAGGAAGGTCCTCTTTGCCGCAGAGGAAGAGAAGCTAGTCGAGCTCAGGAAGTATGCGGAGATGGAGATGTTGGACAAGGGAATAATAACAGGCATTGCCGGCTCCATTCTCAGTGAAACCCTCTGCCGGTCAATGGTTGGTTTTGCGCTCCTGACTCCGGCAATAGCAGTGATTCCAGATCCGGACGCCGCTGTTCAGCTACTTGAGATTCTAAACAAACTCTATGGATTTGGGGTTTCGGTTGAAGAGCTCAAAGCAAGCGGGCTGATGATTCGCCAGAGGATGGAAGAAATGGCACAGCAGGTTCACGGGATGCAGAAGCGGAGTTCCGCGCCGGGACCCACATATGACGGGATGTATGCCTGAGCCGAAGGTCCAGCCGCTATAACAGAGACAGTGACGGAGAGTTCGCCACAACATGTGACCACAGTCCGTGGTCAATCGCTACAGGTCTCGTAAGCTTCCTTGGCGCCCTCAGCGTTCCTCTCACCGAGCTTCCCCGGCCACTTCTCGGCAATCACTTTCTGCGCGGTCTCCAGCTTTATCAGGCCTGTCGCCTTGGCGAACGCACCCAGCATTGTCGTATTGACAACGGGCAACCCACCGACTAGCAGACCGTACTTGAGGGCAATTCCGGTCCCATCATATGTGAAGACATGACCTCGACTGAGACCGACCTCCTTCGCCTTCTTGTGAGTGTTGATTATGACAATACCGTTCTCCTTCAGTCCCTCGGTCACGTCAATGATATCGACTATCTGTGGGTCGAGCACAGCTACAATGTCAGGCGTGTATATCTGGCTCCGGACGTTGATCTCCTTGTCAGAGATTCTTGTGAAGGCCTTTACAGGGGCACCTCGTCGTTCAGCTCCAAAGTACGGAAATGCCTGAACACCCTTGTAGCCATCGTAGTGCGCAGCCTTCGCCAGTAGTTCAGCGGATGTGACGCCACCCTGTCCGCCTCGACCGTGCCATCTGATCTCAATCATGTTTCAACCCTGCTGGTCGGACTGAAGCCGCGGGGTCTGTCCCAGTACCATTGTAGATAAGTGTGATGGTATTCACCTCCCATGGTGTTCCCATGGTGTCTTGAGTGCATTCGTATGCGCATCTGATAGCGCTCCTCGATGACCAGCACCAGACGACAGTCAGATCCATCAGCTCAGGAGAAGACTCAGGAATAGTAGTCCGCTCTTAGAGCCTTCAGAACCCCTTCCGCCGAGTTGGCCGCCTGCTGAAGACCCACACCTGCGCCCGCGGTGTCAGTGCCGACCAGATACAGTCCTCTCACTGGCGAGCGGGGACCCGGCCGGTCAAGGTCCGTCTGACCGGGAATGAGCGCGGCCCGAGTGGCGTACGATGACTGCACATGCTCCATCTCAATGTGCTCAAGGACCTCTGGATAGTACTTCTCCATGCCATTGCCCTTCATCAGCTTCACATGCTCCTCGATGGTCTTCCCCTCTTGATACACCATAGCGATGGCGACAAGCTCCTTGCCCTCTGGTGCGCATGTGGGGTCAAAGCTTGAAACTGAGAGCATCCAACGGTTTGGATTGGGGTGGACAATCACTCTTGACTTCCGGTCCCCGAGAACAACCCGATCCAGTCCTAGCCACAGTGTGACACCATGAGTAGGCACCATATGGCTCCACCGGTCAAAGAAGGAGATGACCTCGGGTCTGGAAGACTCCACTATGGCAGGCATTGACCACAGAGGTATATTGCTCACCACTGTTGTGTGTTCAAGCCGCTGACCATTCACGACCAAGGCGGTGACTTCTCCATCCTTCTCGATAATTCTCTGCACGTCTGCATTCAGTACAAGGTCGCCATCAATGGCATCCACCACCCGCTCAACCAGCCCAGCCATACCGCCTATCGCAATTCCCTCATCATACTCCACTCCGGTCCCCAAGAGCAGTTTCTTTGCACTGGAGAGCTTCGATGACTCCTTGTCGGTGTCCTTAAGGGTTCTGAGAGCTTCATATGCCGAGGCTTGCTCGATGCCTACACCAGCAGCCATGTAGATGGCGCTCTGCATGACATCCAGCATCACTTGGTTGGTGGCTTTCCTCGCGGTCATGAACTCCAAGAAGGAGATGTCCTTGTAACGCTGCATCTCCTCGAGGCGCATGGTCTTGATCTTGGCCCCAATCTTCGCTAGACCAAGTCTTCCCCGCATGTCTGTCAGCGGCCAGCGCAGGGTCTGCCCAATGCTTGCCGGGATCGTCCCCTCCCGGTCATAGACCCGAAAATGCCAGCCCTCATGAAGCACGAACTCAGGAGGAGGCTCAAGATACGTCCTGAGGAAGCGGGCAAAGGCGCCTCGTTTGACTCGTGTGACCACATGAAGACCTTGATCCACACGGTAACCATTGATATGGTAACCATGCCAGACGCCACCAACACGCCCTGCCTTATCAAGAATCAGCGGACGTTTTCCCTCAGCAGACAATGCCAGAGCAGTAAGGAGACCGCCAGCTCCAGAGCCAGCTATCACCGCATCGTATCGAGACATATCAAGATTTTCAATGGAGAGCTGTCGCATGGCTGAAACCTGACGAGCGTCAGTCCGAAACAACTTAAGACTGTTCTCACGCAGCAAGGATGTAGGCAAAACCCTATTCAATAGGTATGTGTGTACTACGCTGCGGAAGAGCGAATCAGGTCCGAACGGTCTAAAAGGACCATCCAATGTCAATTCGCAGGATAAGCAAAATGCCTTCTCTCGAAGACGTGCTCAATGCAGCAAAGGCGAAGCTGGCAAGAGGGGACAGGGCAGATGCTGCAAAGCTAATCATGACCGCAGCAAAGGCCGTCGGGTCAAGGGGGATGAACTTGCGTGCGGCACGACTCTATGAGGACGCAGCCGATGTATACCGGGAAGGAAGGATGGCACAGGAGTGCTATGATGCTCTTGAGAATGCAACATTGATGCTCATAAGGCAGGGGGCCAACAACTCTCAGAGTGAGATTGCACGGGTCAGTGAGAAAGCCGGAGACATAGCTCGGGAGTTCTCAGACTACAAGAGGGCTGCTGACTTCTATTCTAGAGCAGGAGACTATGCATCTGAAGACGACAGACGTCGTCTTTCCGCGCGGACGGCTGAGGTACTGCTGAACATGGCAGATGCAAGTGAGGAGAAGGACAACTACGAAGAAGCCCTTGCAGTGCTTAAGAGGATCGGCAGGCTCTACTTCGCGGGAGGGGAGGTGGAGCTGGGCAGACGCATAAACTCCAGAGCTGAGAGAGTGGCAAACAAGTGGGCCGAGAAGGCCAAGAAGAACGGGGACTATCTGTCTGCGGGCAATGCGCTGGCGGAGGCTGCACAGCTGAAGCAGAACGAGGGGGATTTCAATGGAGCCGCCCGTCTGATGCTCATGGCAGGTGAGCTCTATGAGACAGCAGGCCTCTTTGAGAAGGCAGGAAACATCTATGACGCCGCTCAAGAGGTGCTCAAGGCTCAGAGGCTGACATCGGCATCTAGAAGCGCCATGGCCAAGGCCTCAGAAGCCTATCTGAAGATGGAGGGGAAACCAGAGGTTGTAGCGCCATTGCTGGTCAGAGCAGGAAACATGTTCACTGAGATTGGATTGGGTGTCAAGGCCAAGTGGGCATTCAAACGCGCGGCAGACATCTTTGCAGAGCTCGCAGAGAAGTCCATTGCGGAGGGAGACCCTGAATCTGAGAAGAAGTACCTGAGGTTCAGAGCCATGTGCCTGAAGCGCTGGGGGGCGGAGGATGAAGCAGCCGACATCTACAGGGCGGTGACAGACTACTACCTTGGACAGGCATCCAATCCGGGAGCCCAAGACAACATGGAGGCACAGGCATTGGCCCTTGAAGAGGCTGCTGCGGTCCTTCATGAGTCGGATAACAAGCAGGAGGGGAATGCACATCTTGAGAGAGCGCTCCAGATCTATGTAGAGCTTGCAGACAAGAGCCAGGTTGCTGGTCAGGCAGACGAATGCTCAAAGTTCTACACCAAGGCTGCAGAGGTCGCGATGAAGTTGGGGGACCTGAAGAGGTCGGCCTCGTTTCACTGGATGGCATGTCAGAAGGCAGAGGGTGCAGCCGAGTACTATTCACAGACAGGGGTACCCGAACTTGCCACCATCTGGTTGAGGACTGCAGGAAATGAAGCGCTTGCCACCCAGACGGAGAACATGGTCAGGAAAGGCATCGAGCTCCTTCGGCAGTCTGCTAAGGGCTTCCGCCAGATAAACGAGATGAGAGACGCGTTTGAAGACCTCTATGTGGTCCTTGAAACGCTATTAGAGCGCTACCCCGAGAACACAGCCAACATACGCGAGGTTCTGGCAGAGATGGAGGAGATTGCCATTACCACCAAAGACGAGTACATGACCAGTATGTTGACGGTACTCAAGGCGATTGAGAAGAAGAGCTATGTAGCATCCGTTCTGATGTTGCAGGAGCACGAAGATGCCCTCCAACAGAAGCGTGACAGACTTGGAAGACTGATTGAGAGCATCAGGACACCTCAGAGTGTTCAGACGTAAGACAGAAGAGAGTGGATGCCAAAAGCCGGCATCAATCAAAGGCGTCAATCGGGGATAGGCGACATGGGCACATACCACTCTCAGATACATCTTCAAAGTAAAGGCAACACGGACATAATCGACATCACTGACGAGGCGTCACGACATGTCGCCAAGAGCGCGCTGCGGACGGGAACATGCACTCTGTTCTGTGCTGGATCTACCGCTTCAGTAATGACAATCGAGTACGAGGATGGGCTGCTAAAGGACTTCCCTGATGCAATGGAGCGGATAGCTCCTCAAGGCGCGGTATATGAGCACCACTTGCGATGGGGTGATGGCAACGGACACTCGCATGTCAGGGCATCAGTGATTGGTCCTAGTCTCACTATACCGTTTGTCAATGGAAGGCTGACTCTGGGGACCTGGCAACAGGTGGCATTCGTGGACTTTGACATAAGACCCAGGTCAAGAACCATAGAGGTGCTGATTCTCGGCGAGTGACTACTGCCATTCTGCGTCCGGCTTCAGGTCCCACATCATCTCATTGATGGCGCTCGGTACTGGATATGATTCACGAATCTTCAATGCAAGATAGTGAATCCGCAATGCCCGCTGCAACCTGTGCACATGGAAGGGGGCATTCCAACCGGCTGCAGAGTCTCGATAGCCGACCTCACTCAGCAGGTCGTGAATTGTCGCCAGTTCTCTCTGCACCTGTGCCTTCACATCTTCAATCTCTCGGTCCAGAGTCAGGTTGGTCTCGAGCATAGTATGCAGCAACCTCAGTGAGAACTCTCCACCTCGCCAAGGTATTAACAAGCTGTATAGTCCCCGTAATACACACAGCTCAGATTGTGCTGCGCTTTGCTGCCCTTCTGCGGACCTTGGTGCCACAGACGTTACAAGCCATGTCCGGGGGGGCCATTCTCTCTTTATTCCCGCAGGCAGGACAGACATACACCCATTCAATTCTCCGCTTGAGTCGCTTCATTGGGTCGAGAACACGGACTCCCAGATGGCTAGCTGTATTCAGGACGGCAAGGTCCGTAGACACGAGAGTGGCGCCGGGCATATTTCTATGGATACAGAGGGCCACAGCAATGAGACCGAGATCGGTTCGGGATAGACTACTGGAGTCGCCCACCTCGTCCGCCCGGCGAGTGACCTCTTCCAGTACAGACAGGTCAGGCGAGTCCACTCGAAGACGTCCTGCGGCCATGAGAGACTCGGCTCTTCGCCCACTCCTGCTATTCAATACCTCTGCCAGTACATCCTCAGTGGTGACGAACTCGGCATTAGGATGTCTCTTGTCCCAGTCTGAGAAGAGAACACCGGCATCCAGCACATGTACCTGCGTCATCCTCTCTGACACCAACTAGAGAATCCTGGGGACCAGTCGTGTACTCAACCGGTCGTAGTAGTTGTCGTACATACGGATGAACCGGGTCACGGACTCGGACTTCTTTATCCACACCCTGTCGCGGGGCTCAACATCCCAACGTGTCTGACCGTCTATCACTGCAACACAGCAAGCACCCGGCTTGACAAGCTCAAGCTCCATGGTGCAGGTGTCGGGAATCACAAGGGACTTCATCTCAAACCTGGGTGGGCATACAGGGACAAATATGAAAGCGTGGACACCGGGGGTCAAGATGGACCCGCCTGCAGCCAGAGCGTAAGCAGTCGAACCACAGGGAGTCGCTAGCATACACCCATCGGCACGGACATAGTCCACACGATTGCCATCTATGTAGACCTGAAAGGTGAGAAGTCGACCTGGGACACACGACGCGACGTAGACTTCATTGAGCGCGTCGGGAAACCGCTGTTTGCCGACACCAGACGCTAGGTTCGTGCACCGCTCAATCACGCAATTGCCTTCTAGAATGTCCTCCAGCAGACTCAGGGCAGTCGTCGTACTGCTCTCCGTGAGGAAACCAACCGTTCCCCGGTTGACACAGAAGAGAGGTGTCTCGCGGTTGGAGAGGTGCTGCAGAGTGTGAAGGATTGTTCCATCCCCTCCAATCGTAATCACAAAGTCAACGTCCATGTCCTCGATGAGTGTTGGAGTCACTCCCTTCTCCGCCACGTTGCAGGAACCGGGGTCGACTTTCACCTCATAGTCCCTATCAAGTAGGTACTGCGCGACTGCTGCTGCCAGTCGCTCAATCTCAACACGACCCGGCTTGCAGACAAGCCCTACTGAACGCCGCTCGGTGACTATCTCTGGGGAGGTTTCAATGCTCAATCCTTGCACCGACAGGGTTGGACCACATCGTCCCATTTCACTCTTACTAGAGCGGCTAGGCGCCGTCAGAGATGATTGATATCCACATGAGCACCCGTCTCTCTCAGTTCAGAGGAGTGCGGCTCACACAATGTTACCATGAGGGAACGAACTCTAACAGAAAAAAAGGTCATGTCGAACATCCGAGATGCTGGTGCAGGCCGAAGAGAATTGGTGACTGCACAAAGTATATAGAGAGTGTGCGTTCATCCTCGCGAAACGCGTCTATTAGACCGGTCGGTGGTTCACATGAGCATCAGGAAAGCAGAGGCGAAGAGCCTGAAGCCCGGAAGCTATATGATGATTGACGAAGAACCATGCCGTGTTGTTTCCCTTGACAAGTCCAAGCCGGGAAAGCATGGTGCTGCTAAGGCCAACATACTTGCCGTTGGATTCTTTGATGGCAGAAAAAGAAACGTCATAATGCCCGCAGACAGAATGGTTGATGTGCCGGTCATAAACAAGAAGAGCGCCACTGTTGTCGCAGACCTAGGCGAGAATCTTTCAGTGATGGACTCTGAGACCTATGCAACCTTTGAAGTCCCATGGCCTGTCGACGAGGAGCTCAAGGGACAGGTCAAACTCAACTCAGAGGTTGAGATCTGGGAGATCATGGGCCGTCATGTGATAGTCCGTGTGAAGTGATTCGTGACATCGTCTCCAGTCGTCAGATGACACTGCCGCACAGACATGTCGAAGCTTTGCTTATCTGGAATGTACCCAAATCAATGGTACAAAGACTGGGACGGATCCCACGGCAGGACATAGCAGATTGACAGATGATGCAGGTTTATCGCGTGGCAGTCCGGAAGAGGTTGTAGTCCCGCCCGGTGTAAAGGTGAGCCTGTACAAGAGCCTCTGCGAGATTCAGCGACGGTATTTCGAACTCATTCGAAACCTCAGAGCAGAGAAGGATGCGGTCCTGATGGAGAGAGAAGCGGGAAGGCTTGGCTTTCGCGAGTACTGGAGCAAGAGGATGGAGGTTGAGGGGAGAATCCAGAAGGTCATAGAGAGGCTCGCACGCGTAACGAAGGAGATGAGCCGCATCAAGAAGAGCTCGGCAGGCTGCGAGTGACAGTAAGTGGCTTTCGTATGAGCGGCCATACATACATTGCGCCTGTGCAGAGTCAATTGCAGTCTGTGAGGACTGAGAAAGAAGGGAGTGAGACATCCAGGTTGGTCCTGGGGTCTCACTCTTGATTCGCGACACGCTTCAGTCTATAGGTCCACTTCTCGAGTGTCACCACTGAGGTTCATGGATGGGTCATAGGTGTAGGCTGAGTGAGAAAGGTTGGTGACCTTGAAGACCCAGTGGCCTCGTGAAACAAAGCCGAGGTCGAAGAGCGCCACACCCGTCGAGCTGGTGGTGGCAGTATAGGTTGTCACCTTGTTGGAGGGACTTGTCGCACTCAGATACACTGTTGCATCAGCAAGTGCTGTGTAAGACGACGGTGTTCCAGATACGACTGTCACCTCGACCTGGCAGTAGGCCCAGAGCCAGAACGTGAAGGAGTAGACCTTGATGTCTGCTATGAACATCGCGGGAGGAGCAGGGGCGTTCTCAACAGTGACACTCACCGAAGCAGATGCTGTCTGTGCCACTGTGTCATGTGCACGAGCTTCAATCGTGTGGCCACCATCAGCCATCGCGGTCGTGTCCCAGTCATAGTAGTAGTATGCGCCATCGATGTTCGCAGTGATGTCAATCCAGCTTCCGCCGTCTATCCGGACTTCCACCAGGGTGACACCATGGTCATCACTGGCAGACACCTGAATCCGAACCGTACCGGACACTGTTGCACCTTGGGACGGTGCGACGATGCTGCACGTCGGAGGATTGTCGGTGGGCTGTTGGTTATTCACTACAACAGACCTCTCGTCAGTCGCAGTCTGGTCTATGCTGTCAGTCGCTCGCGCGGTCAGAGTGTGTGACCCATCGGCCACTGTGGTCGTATCCCAGTCGTAGTAGTAATTCGACCCATCGTAGTTAGACGTGACATCCACGAAGACTCCGTCCACAGCTATCTCTACTGAGGCAAGTGAGGTGTCATCACTGGCACTCACAAGCACTCTACAGACTCCCGACACTGTGCTTCCTGAGGCGGGATAGTTGATTGCTACTGTCGGCGGGTTGTCTGCACCGCCCGTGATCTCATCGAGTGCTGCCTTAGTCTGTATGATTCCTGAACCGTAGGTGTTGTCCTTGCCGACTGTGCCCTTGTCCAGTGCTGAGCTCTCAAGAACCTGCTTTATCTGTGCTGGGCTCATGTCAGGATTGGCTTGGCGAAGGAGTGCTCCAATCCCGGCGGCTGTCGGAGTCGCCATGCTCGTCCCTGAATACTGCACATACTGGTTCGTCGTTCCGGCCTTTGCAGCTGTGACAGCTGCTCCTACAGCCATAACATCAGGCTTGATACGGTTGTCAAGTGTAGGTCCCTCATTACTGAAGGAAGACCATGTGCCGTCATCATTAACAGACCCCACTGTGACAGCCTTCTTCGATGCGGCTGGCGAACAGATCTTGTTGTAGCCGTACAGCCACTCTGGGGAACCATGGTTGCCTGCAGCTACAAACAGGAGAAGACCTGCGTCCATCACTGCATCTGCCATCTGGCAGAGGGCATCAGTCCCATCAGATGCAGTAGCGCTGTTGGAGCCTAGACTCATAGACACAACATCAATGCCATAGACGTCCTTGTTGTCGATCACCCATTGCATACCATCAAGAATCTGCTGTTCGGAGCCGCTACCCTGAGAATTAAGCACCTTGACCCCGACCAACTGGGCTGCGTATGCAACACCACGATACTGGCCGTTGCTGGCCTCACCTGTACCAGCTGCGATACTGGCGCAGTGAGTCCCATGTCCGTGGTCATCATATGCGGCTATTGGCACGGTGTAGTCATTCCTGTCGTTGATTATGTCCCTGAATGCAATGACTTTGTAGGTGTTGTAGGGGTCGGTGTCATCAAGGTCCATGTGGGCGTTGTCAATGCCTGTGTCCACAATGGCAATCACCATGCCCTCACCGTGATACGGATAGGCAGCATATGCCTCAGGGACTTGGGTCGCAACCAGCGAGCTGTCCAAGAGCGCAAACATCTCAAGACTTGCGTCTTCAAGGTGATGTATCCGCGGGTCTTCGCTGATTACAAAGACCTGTTCAGTCATCATTTCCATTACGACTGAGTTGATTGCAGGATAGCGAGAAGTGATTCGGCAACCGTATTCGGCAGCCATTCCCTCAAGCGCATCGATTGAACTGCCGACCACTACCACGCTCACCCGCTGGCCGATTCTCATCTGGCTCAGTCTACTGTCAAGGTCATCATGAATCCTGTTCAGATCTCTGTCCCACAAGGGGGAGTAGGCCAGTTCTTGAGACTCGTACATGACGATCTGGGTATGTACGGGCGCTGCATAGAACTGCCCACTGACACTCAGGAAGGCGGCTACTAGCAACAGAGCCACCACCATCTTTCGTTCCAGATTCATTCCACTCACTCTCTCTTGATGTACAAGCAAGAAAGCGATGCGGGTGCATTCGAAGAGTTATATAAATCCACCGAATTCTTCCGCAGACTCCGTGTTCTGAAAGCATTTAAAAGCCGCCGAACTTTTCCCTATGTCCATGACGTCGTTGAAGAGCAGGTCGATTGTAGCTGGAATACTACTGATACTCATGCTGTGTGTGCTACCTCAGCCAGTAGCAGCATACTCCACCAACAGCTCACTGTTGTCAATCACGCATGCGGACTACTGCGACCTAGATGGGGACGGGTTTGCAGACGATGTCCTGACGAAGGTGATAGTGGGCACACACAGCGGGCTCCCAGAATTCGTGTTCTGCTGGACCACACTTAAGCTCACATTGCCATCTGGGACCGAGTCGTACACGGACGTGTGGATCTGGGGCATCTACTCCTCAGTGGAGATAACTGTGGAGTGGTATGACCATGCCACAGAGTCCGGATGGTACAGCCTCCATGTGACGATGGACTCCATGACGATGTTGGACTCCTTTGCAGCTGAGGCCCACATGGTGTTTGACCCTCCGGATGAGGGACCCCCGGGCACTCCATGGGTCAGAGTCATGCTCTCCAGTCCTTCGTGCATGTGAGACATCGGTTCGTTAGGAGGACACCACCTCATTGGATCATGGACTCACGCCAAACCACCTCCGCATTCTTGTTGCTCTTCAACAGTGCCCCCTTGGTACCTACGAGGAACTCTCTGAAAGGGTCGGCTTGGCAAAGTCAGTAGTACACGGATACGTACAGGAGCTCGCGTGTTGGCCTCAGACCAATGTAGCATACTATTCGGTGGTGGCGAACCCGAACCTTGTCAACCTCGGGCTTGAACTGGTTGACGTGTTAGTTGAGGCTGACAGCGAAGCCAAACTCCAGGGTGTAGAGGCAGTCTGTCAGAAACACCCGTACACTGTCTACCGCGCCCGCTGCTTTGGTGACATCAATGGGGTACTAGTTCAGTTCAGGGCACCCATGGGGACCTCGATCAAGATATCAATGCTCTTCGAAAGGGCTGCTCGCGAGGGAATATGCAACGGCCATCGAGTGCTGCCATTCAACAAGGCGAGTGTCTGCTACACGACAATGAACCTTGACAATTGGAATCACGAGACCGGCAGTTGGGAGTTCGACTGGGCTGAGTGGTTCTCGGCCAAGGGCACATTTCGAACCGAGAAGGAGCAGCCTCAGCCGGTCGCTGCGGACAAGGAATGGCTGATGCGCCCGGATATGCTTGTCATCCGCGAACTCACACGCAATGCAAGACAGAAGAACAAGGACATCATGGACACACTCGCAAGAGCGGGCTTCCAAACGACTTCGCAAGCATTCAGCAGAAGACTGGAGCGCATCAAGGAGAGATGCATTAGCGGTTACCGGGTCCAGATTAATCCTTATGCATTCGACTCGTATAATCCTGTTCTGATATGGGGTGAGGGAGAGGAGAATGAGATCAGAGACCTGTCACACAGAGTCACGCAGAGGCCAATACCATTCACGTCCACCTTCAAGTCGTTCCAAGACAAGGTCTTCTGGTATGTCCATCTGCCAGCCACTCACCTCTCAGATCTACTCTTCTACCTGAGGCCAATCCTTCATGACCTCCGGTTCCATCATATCGACTACACACGGAGCAGGACCTACTACCTGTGGCCCGAGACTTTCGACGACTCTGCTCATGAGTGGAAGACTGACGATTCATTCATGATAGACGGTGTTCTTAGTGACATGTGACACGCCATGACAGCCGACTCTGCAGCCTGTGAATAGTCCCAGACGGACAGTCCAAGACACGCGCTGGCAGATTATGCTTAGAGAAGACGGAGGGAAGATGGAATTAGGAATGGTGCGGAGGGCGAGATTTGAACTCGCGAATCCCTACGGAACATCCCCTGCCGCAAGAGGCTTGCGGCTGATAGGGACCTGAACCCTACGCCTTTGACCAGGCTTGGCAACCTCCGCATTCGCAACGCAACAACAAGGCGTCTGTATGCCTCGGCGGGTTGATACGCTTCCAATGAGAAATGCGAAGGGGTGATAAGCATTTCCATGAAGAAACAGATTCACACACCTTTCTAGCCGAGTATTACATGACTTGTACAACGGAGTCAACTCTAGATACAAGCTTATCAGCCAATCCGTTTTCCATATGGATTGACGGCGGGAGGTTGAACAGATCTCCGCTGAACTCGCAGGAGGATTGGATGCCAACGATGAGGAACCAAAGTAGCATCAAGGGGACTGAAGGAGGCCCTAGGTGAACACAGCCATTGAGAGGGGCACTAGGGAATCTGGTTCGGCAGAATCATAGAACTGCCGGGAACTCATGCGAGGTCCAGCACTAGCGACGGACTTCTGGCAGAGCTGGAGGCAGAAGTGCGCTATCACATTGAATGGCTGAAGCATCACCGAGGGAGACTCCGAATTCCCAAGAACAAGTCACTACAGGTCGCCGAAGAGATTGAGGAGTCGTTGGGCTGGGGGAGTCAGGCGGACAGGTCGCCCTGTTTGCCTTTGAAGGAACTCATGTCGATGAAAAACTCTTGGAAAGGATTTTGCGGTACATGACCTACAATCGCGATGATCTGATGACCACCGTCCGTGGACTCGATGACCTCACCATGGACCGCATTCCGACGGGTAAGAGCAGGAGCATCCGGGACATCCTGAGTCATGTGCGCAATGCCGAGGAGTTCTACGTGTCGAAACTCGGTCCTGAGGCAGACGCAGTGTATGAAGGACATCTCGGAATGCCGGTTTCCAGATGCGACAAGCTGCCAGTCGTTGAAAGACTGCCAGTCGTGAGAAGCAGCTGCATCCAGACACTGAGAGATATGATTCCTAAGAGAGGCAGTAGTGTATTCCGGAGAAAAGAGTACACGCTCCATCCAGAAGAGGAGTGGACCGGATACAAAGTGCTGCGAAGGTTTCTGGAGCATGAGCAGGAGCACATATACAACATACGGGGCTACCTTGGGTGTTTCCCAAGAGGATGCATCGCCTGAAGATACTCCACTGTACAGGACTTGGACTGTGTTTTCTATGAGTGCAGCAGAATGAATGCTGATTCTCAGGGAGCTGGCGTTCGGTCATTTGGTAGTCGATTTGCTCCTTCGCAGCCCTATCCATACTCGCAGTTCTGGGCCTTGAGTAAACGACTCCTGCGACAGCGAGTGCAGAGGAGTTAACGAGGGCCATTGTGGGGGCGAAAGCTCTTGGCTTGAGCATTCCCATCAGGAAACCACCGAACAGGACGGGGCACTAGGCCCCTGTCCATCCTTGAATCTGTGGTCACTCATGCAGAAGTATCTGTGGAACTGAAAGAGGACTCCAATTAAGACCAGTGCAATGGAGTTGACTAGAAGCATTCCGCGAACTGCAATCCGCGGCATAAACAGTGCGGCCAATGAGTCACTGAAGACTAGCAGGACTCCGATGCCTAACACACCTGAGAACAGCAGTACGTATCCCACCAACCGTCTTCCTCCGCCGGAGCGCAGCAGATAGGACTTCAGCACAAGGATGCTTGCCGGGTATATGATGATACAGGACACTTGCGTATCCCAGGACAACGATACACTGGGGTCTGTCTGTCGAGCCAGGGCAACTATCTGTACAGTCAGACCGAGTATCCACATCAACAGTCCAATAACCAATATTCTTGACCAAGTGAAGCCCATTCAAGAAACCTCCTTCAAGGTAGAGATCGTGTCGAATCCAACAACAGTCATGGGTCACCCAGCCCCTGTCCGTCCCAGAACGTATAGCTTCCTGCCCGATAGTAGCCAATGGACTTGAATGCCAATGCGGCAGCTCCAACACCCACTTGGAACCACAACACAAGCCACCAGAGGTTGGTCATCAACCAGTTCTGATAGTCATTCCCCCACCACCACCAGATGCAGCCCGCCTCGTCGAGCAGTACAGCTTGGGTGACGTATCCAAATACCAGGCCCAGCACCGCTGCCACTAGTGCTGCGCCAGCTGCAGCCAAACCACCAGCTCCTGCAGTGAGGTAAGCTCCAATCGCTCCAAAGAAGACAGCCCAACCAGCTATAGCCAGATAACTCGACTTCTCTTCTTCTATCTGATTGTGGGAACACTCGTAGCCATTCCTGCTCCAGTCGTTCCAAGTCGCAATCTGGTAGTAGTCGCGGTCAGGATGGTGATACTTGACCTGATAGGACGGCCCAGTGATCTGGTA
>JACAEL010000046.1 GCA_013388835.1 Candidatus Thorarchaeota archaeon
ATGTCACTGGTGAGCGGGAGGATTCGTCGCTCCACATGTGCCATGCAATGAGGAGAGAGGAGCTTGAGACTCGTGTTCTCGTTGAGAGAGATTGGAATCAACCGGGTGACCGCGCCCTACTCTTTCCTCAAGACGGGCAAGCTGTGGTGGGCTGACGGGGGCTCTCTGTCACCGCAGGGCGTCATCTACTCGACGATAGATGGGCAGGGCGGGGGAATGCCTATTGCTGTGGTTGACAATGCGTCGCGGGTCATCAAGTACGTCGTCATTCTCGGCTACAGGTATCAGTCCTACTCGCTGGTGGACATGAGGGTACATGATGTCAACGTGGTGGCCGACCTCAACAGGCACGAACCGAACAATCCAGAGCCGAGCGAGCCAGAGGAATACGATGGCAGCACGCCTCAGAACCTTGAAGCCGAGCCTGGAATCGAGGTCCTGTGGGAGACCATAGCAAATGGGGTCAGTACTACATGGCGATTGGTCAACTACTGGCCTCGACTGTTTCTGACCTTCGTCAATAGTATCAACGGCAAAGCTGAGGTTGACGTGGAGCTATCAACAGATATTCTCGGGGACCTGCAGATTCATCGTATGCGTGTAGCAAGCGTTGATGAGAAGGGCATGTCTGATGTGGAATTGGAGTCCGTGACCCAACAGGCGTACACCACCTACCAAGACTTGGTTGTACGATTCGCTGTCCCGCTAGCTCTAGTCACACTCCTTCGCTTCACGATGCTGGGGCTGGAAGCGCTCGCCTCTCCGCTTGCTTTGGTCACGAGTCTTGGAACCCTCCTGATGATGCTGGGTGCTTGGGTAGTTCTCTTTCTCTCGTATGTGGCCTACATGATTTGGTTAGTGGACAATACCCTAACGCATCCTTGGGCTGCGATGGTGGCCTTTCTCGGGCTCCTAATGAGTATGTTTCCAGGCATAGTAACTGCAGCTAGGAACGGTTGGCGGCTGTTCAATCTGTGGTCTGAATACAGACCGCTTGGTGGACCTGGCACTGCCAACACAAACAAGGGGATATGGTTCGTTGCGGTCTTCCTCGTGAAGCTGTCAGTTATTCTGATATGTGCTTACTACGCAGCATACTTTTTCAACTTGGGATTCAATGTGCCGTTGAAGAGATGATGAAGATATGCAGGTGGTCGAGATTCTGCTCATAGTTCTCATGTTGTCGTTAGTCATCTTTCCGGTGGCCACGTTTCTCGCGGAGCGAAGACTCCTCGCTCCACGAGAGCCGAAGGGAACGTTTCTCCGCAATATGATTGAAGAGCAATTGAGAAAAGACGAACCGCATGAACCATTCTTCTTCTCCCTCTTTGAGAGATTTGAGAATGCACCAACAGGATGCAGTCATGCCAAGATCGAGTATGATGCGTTTAAGGAAACACTGTCGACAGGCGAATCGCTGGCTGTGACCTTCGAGAAGTACCTTCGTCAATGGCGTGCGACCAAAGTGCAAGCATGTTGACGGATAGACTGGAATGGCTGAGGACAAACTCAACGCATGCTTCTGCTGCCCAGAGCGTGACTAGTCCCTGCAGGCCCGGCTACACATGTTTGGAGGCATTGCCATGTCGGGCTACGTTTCAACCCGGGGACTGGATTGGGTTATCCGCATACTGAACGTTCAGCTCACTGAGAAGAGCAGAAAGGTCGTGAAAGCAACACCTCTTTCCTCAAGACAGGCAAGCTGTGGTGGGCTGACGGGGTCTCTCAGTTTCCGGAGGGCGTCATCTACTCGACGATTGATGGACAGGGCGGGGGAATACCAATTGCTGTGGTTGATAATGCGTCGCGGGTCATCAAGTATGTCGTCACTCTCGGCTACAGGTATCAGTCCTACTCACTGGTGGACATGAGGGTGCAGGACATCAACGTGGTGGCCGACCTCAACAGAGGAAATCCGAACAATTCAGACCCGAACGAGCCTGTGGAACAGGACGGCAGCAACGCTGGAAGTGGAGCTTCAAAGGCATATACTACTGCTGCATATCAGGATGCTCCGCGGCGGTCTGAAGAGAGCATCCATCCGTGGTGGACGCTGGATGTATTCTGGCCTGTTCTTCACATACTATGCTCGTACGATGTGGGTTCAGTTGTGTTCCTTGTTCACTACACAGTCGACCTACTGGGAGCCTTCAACGTGCTCCAAGCCTCAGGAGGCAGTCCGGAGCAGAAATACCTTGAGACGTGGGCCTCGCTGTTCATCACAGTTGCCGCAATGAATGCAGCCCATCAAGTTGCTATTGGCCTCCTTGCGGTTGCCGAATTCATACTTCGAAACCCCGAGCCCAGCACAAAAGCTGCGTTCCCATATCTTGTGGGCGGTGCCATTGCCACCTTTCTTTCGGTCACAGCTATCGCAGTCTGGTATGCCGAAACAAACGTCCTTGAAGGATACTGGTTACATGCGCAGGCTTTCGTGTTCTACTTCGGGTTTATATACTCCTTCTTCAGATACCTAATTGGTCTTCAGGGTGTGAAGGGTATCTTCTCCAGTGTAGTGACAGGTCTTCTGATGGTCCACTGGGGTTCCAGCTGGGAGAACATGATGTTCTGTATGGAGCAGACGGCAAAGCCGCTTGCTTGGACCAAACTGGTGATAGCGTCGTTCTTGGTATTCTACTGTGTGATGGCTGCTTATCATCTCAATAAGACTCTAGGTGGTTAAGAATGCAGATGTTCGGTGATATCGATGTTGGAGCACTCCTGGCTGCGATGGCCTTCCTTCTGGTCGGGGTGGTTTCGACATGGGAGGCCGAGAGGTTGTCGCGGAGAGCACTGGGATTGGAGATTGCATTTCCCGACCAGCCCGATTACGATGAGCGAGTCCAATCTCGGATGACAACCTTTGCCAAACTGAAGCGCAAATGGACGGTAGCTTATGTGATCCAGTTGTTTGTGGTCGCCTCGGGTGGTTTTCTCCTACTTGTCAGTCTTGCTGGACCTTTCTTCATCATAGGACTGAGCGGAGCTCTCTTCTTCCTGCTCTGCAGCGGTTTGGACAGTATGTGTCACCGAGGGATCCTGTTTGGTGCGAGTCCCGACCCGCTGGTTCGCTTAGAGTCCTTTCTCCAGACCGTTCAGGATCGGACTCCAGTTGCCGAACGCTCAGACCGGCTCAGAAAGAGCATTGTGGCAGTGGCTACAGACAGAGGTCTGGATCCGAACCAGATGCGTCTACTCCTGGCTCATCTCTCAGTCCGCGATGACTTGATTGGAGAGGTGGCCAGGGAACTGGCAGAACAGACTTCGCCTCTGTAGGAGCCGAAGCTGGACTCCAAGATGCATTGTCAACTCTTCAGCAACCTCAACAAGCTGACCCGAGCAACCGTATGAAGTGAGAAGGATAGTATGGCACTGGAGTCGGCGCAACCGAGGGTAAGTCGCTGATTCCAGATGCACAGGGTTGGTTCAGTCAGGCAGACCAGTTGATTCAGCAGGTCGTGAGTTGATGGAAGGGATGTTGGTCAAGACTGCATCTTCGCTTGTCCTTCTCCACACCTCTGGGCGGTTCAGCGACACTCCATGTGTCATTGGACCTCTTGGGTGACTTGCAAGCGGAGGACAGCATGCTTTCCTTGCCAGTCCTTGCTGGCATGTCAGAGTCGCAAAAGACGTCATGGGCGTGCGCTGTCAGTGACCAGCTCATGGAGGGTTCGGAGGACAGCGTCTCCTACGTGAGTGCAACTGAATTCCTGATATGGTGATTGAAGATCCGCCTCGGTTTTCTGCCCACAGCCGCTGCCGCGGGGGGTCTTCCTGCTGCCGCTCTCGTATCGGAACTGGCCACCGGTGCTTGGGTCCTCTGGATCTTGGTATTCACAGGACTATCACTTGGTTTCATCTCACTTGACTTCGTGGTAGGTCTTCTCGCCATCTGGCTCGATGCCTTTCTCGGACCGAAGGGTCTTGTTCTGGACCTTGTGGTCAAAGCAGTATTCTACTACCTTGTGGTGGTCCGGTTCATGAACACGAATAAGGTCTTCAAGAGCTTCAGGACTTGGTTGACATGGACCATCATCGGAGTAGTCTGATAGTCTTCCTTGAGTGCAGCGTTGAGTAGGGCTTCATTGTGAAACGTTCTCCCCTCCGTATGTCCAAGATGGTCCAGGTTCGCTGCAGCTGCTGCCAACCCGTGGATGCGCCAGGACTTTCATTGTCCGCGAACACTGGTTCAGTGGAGATTCTGCTCCGTTCTCGTTGAACAGACTGACTCAGAGTACTATTGGCCTGCCGGTGATGTTGCTTTGCACGGTCCGCAGCCGTCTACGTCCGTTGCGCATTCTGAACGAGTTTATATGTATAGTCGTGTATGGTTACGCAGACGATAGAGATGGGACACAAGAACATCTCCCTTCGCGAAGACATCTACCTTCGCCTCAGGAAGGCAAGACGTGAGGGAGAGTCATTCAGCGAGGTCATAGAACGATTGCTAGCAGCAGATGATGACATCACTGACCTCTTTGCCACAGTCTCGATGACAGATGAAGAACGTGACAAGCTCCTTGATGAGCTCGATGAGATGTGGGGCGTTTGGAAGCATTGACTTCTGTCTGTCTTGACACGTCCTTCCTAGTCGATTTCCTCCGTGGAGCGCATAGTACACGTACCACATATCAACGTCTGCGGTCGGAGGGCTACAGACTTGCCACAACCACTATCACTGCCTTTGAGGTTTTTAGAGGGGTAGACAAGAGAGGTCGTATCAAACATGAGGAACAGGCCGTGCGAAGACTCTTCTCCCGACTGCCAGTCTGGACTCTCGATGTGAAATCTGCTGAACTAGGAAGCAGAGTCTATACAGAACTGGAACGAACCGGCAATGTCATTGGCATCAATGATTGCTTGGTGGCTGCCATCGCGCTGTCAAACGGATGCCGAAAGATAGTGTCTAACGATTCTCATTTCCAGAGAATTCCTAACATTGAGATGATATCATACTAGTCGTGCACAACACTCTCGTGATTGCAGATGCTCCAGCAGTCCTGCCTGCAATGGAATGCGGAAGGACAATCGAATCACGATTGGAATACGCTGCGAGGAACCCAATGCCGGACCCCGCCTCGATTGTGGTGTCCCCTGCACTCTTGACGACCGCGGCACTGCTAGCCGTGACCCTCCCGTCTGTATTTGCACTCTATATGGTGAACAAAGGTGAGTGGACCAGAGCGGACACGAGCCGGTTCTTGTATGAGATTGCATGGAGCTGGTCATGGCCTGCGCTTGGCTTCTTTGTCAGTGCCGCACTCGGTCAAGCGGGAGCATCAACCGGACTACTCAAGGCAGTCGCGACGGCATCTGCTCGGTTCGCGTGGTTGGCAAGACTGCTGGAGTTCGTCTTGGTGGCAAATGGCACCATGATGTTGATTGCTATTGCTCTGTTCGTGGAAGCACAGATATGGTTCCAATGCTAAGAATACAAGTAACGGCAGCGTGATGCTTGTAATCAAGACCGATTCGGACTCGGAGGAATAGACATGAACAACAGGTACATTGTCAGCGTTCTGCTGGTCGTACTCGGATTGCTCCTATCTTCGGCAATTCTTGTGATGACTCTCTATGCCTACTGGGTGACTCGTGAAGAGTGGCTGATCCCCCTGATCATGTCTGGGTTCTGCTGGTTAGCCTCGAGCTTGCTGGTCGGCTGTTGGACACGGTACGTTGTGCTTCCGTACCTCGGACATGCTATCGATGGTACTGCTATGAGTACAGAACGGTCACTGCATGTGCCCCGGGAGCGGTCTGCGGGCTGGAGATGGGGTGTCGGCTTGGGCATGCCGCTTGTGGTGTTCTTCTTGGGCATCATGGCGGTCTTCTATTTCCCGAGAGGCTGGTTTGGTAGTCTGTTCTTAGTCGTATGAGTAGTGCCCCTCTTGAGCGTCCTTCGACGCTATCGCTTCTTCGCTGAGCCATCCAGTTCTGAGGCGACGACGACACACGAGGCTGCATGACGCGCATCCATCGCCACTCCCAGCTCTAGAAGGACTCTACTTGTCTCTCAATGGTGGACCATTATACTGGACCTGTTCTCTGTGTCGCCGCGTGTCACTAGCTGGCAATATCAGGACCACTTGAACACAGTATCCGTGCACTACCATGGTCTGCGAAGCCGGGGGTTTTCCCAGGGATGTGACCAGCAGACTAGGATTGGGTGCGTCAGTCTGTCAGACAGGGACAGGCGTTGTGTGCCGCTCGTGCACTGGGGCGATGCATGGGTGGGGAGTCAGAAGGCATGGTTCAACACATACTTCTATCCACAGAGCGGTGGCTCCTACTACCAGCAGTCGGGCTACATCTACACCTCTTTCCTCAAGACGGGCAAGCTGTGGTGGGCTGACGGGGGCTCTCTGTCACCGCAGGGCGTCATCTACTCCACCATCAATGGGCAGGGCGGGGGATTACCAATTGCTGCGGTTGACAATGCATCGCGGGTCAAGTATGTCGTCACTCTCGGCTACAGGTATCAGTCCTACTCGCTGAGCAGTTCAGTTCTTCATGTGGGCATACTGTTATTTCCTCTTCGCAGTAGAGTTTGAGAGAAGCGCTCAGGAATTCCTTACGAGGGTCACGTAGATGCTCGACCGGTACTTCATCTCAAGGCAGCTGGTGATGCTGATTGGTCTTGTCCTAGTGTGTCTGCTCATTATAGATCGTCTTGGAAGGGGCATCGAGGTCCGGTGCTGGATTGCACTGAGTCTGGGTTGGTTGCCAGCTTGCTTCATTCCAATGGTTCACATTCTAGCAGCTGGCACATACTTGGCAAGCTCACGCATTGTCCGTCTGCTCCTCTCTTCTGGAACTCGATGTTTCGCAACAAGCGAGACTGTGGGCCTGCTTGGCAGCCTACTGTGCTACATGCTTAGTCCCTCCATATGGTTGACCATAGCACTGATGACTGCTCTCTATAGCATAGTCATAATGGTGATTGTATACGTCGGCTACTGTATGAA
>JACAEL010000047.1 GCA_013388835.1 Candidatus Thorarchaeota archaeon
CCGCCACCCCCTACCGCATAGACAACGAACCCATTGTCCACAAGCGACTGTATTGCTGGCAGCTCGATGATCTCCTGAGGCTTGGGCGAAGGTACCACTCTCCGCCAGCCGCATCCGGCATCCTCTTTGACGGTCCATCCCTCCTCCTTGGCGCGTCGTTTCGCCTCTTTCTCATCTAGGAAGCTGCCGATTGGCTTGTCGGGATTCTGGAATGCAGGGTCATCTCTACTGACGCGTACTTGGGTGACCACCCCCACCACATCCTTGTCAACTCCCCTCCTCCGGAACTCGTTATGGAGCGCCTGTTCAATCATATATCCTATGGCACCTTGTGTGTCAGCGCCGCAGACATCCATGGGCACCTCGTGAAGTTCGTGTCTGGCCAGCTCGGACCTTCTGAGAATGAAGCCAACCTGCGGTCCGTTGCCGGAAGTGATTACTACCTCGTAGTCCTTCTCTACCATGTCCGCGATGTGTACGCACGTCTCGGCGAGCGCCCTGTACTGGTCCGGCACAGTCTGTCTGCTCTTGTCCTTTATCAGAGAGTTGCCACCGATTGCCACAACGACCCTGTTGTTCATTCGAATCACCTGAAGAGGCCTCTTCGGTGCTATTGATGGCCAGTTAAAACCGTCGGTTGTCCTTTGACCAAGTCTGCTCATAGCTTCGGTCATCACAAGTCGACTGGTCTCACGGCTAGCCGTCAGCCATAGAACACCAGCTTCACGATGTCAGAGGCGGAGACAAAATCATCCTGCGAAGGTGCTTCATTGAGCAGTTCTTCACCATAGACCAACTGGAACTTCTCTACAAACTCGCTGACCATGTCGAGCAACACTCTGTAGGGCTTCCTCGATATGAGTACTGCATCGAAGTTGTGCCCATGTGAGAACAATATGTGATAGTCGCCAACTGAGAGGGCATTGAGGCCAGTGGCGCTCTGCGTTATCTCCTTGAACAGTTCGCCAACTCCTGCGATTCCCGCTGCGGTCAGGTTTTCATCAACTTCAACGGTGGTCTTGAACTTGTGATGGAACAGGAGGTACCCTCCTGCCCGTATCACATACAGCTCAAGCATCTGGTCCGCCCAGTCGAGCTCGTCAAGGGCGGGTGAACCCAGGATTGCCAGTCCCATCAAGACAAGACCGGTGACCAGCAGGAACGCGCCTCCAACGTACACGCTCTCTCCCAGAGTGGCATACACGAAGTCGCTTCTTCCGAGGTAGCCGATGAATCCGACGAGAAAACCAGCGAGGATGAGGCGAATGCTGGACCGCACACGCCCTGTGGTCGAGGTGACGTAGTAATGGAAGAACAGGGCAAGCACTGCGAATGCAGTCATACTGGCTGCGAGTGCAAGGACCCAGAGGAGTTCTCGCGGCGCGCCTGCGGTGGCGAGGATGATGGCAAGTCCCACCGCTGTAAAGGAGTGCCGGGTATGATACGGCAGGATCTTCTCCAGTGCAAAAAAGAAACCCAAGAGCGCAGTCATCATCGCAAGGTACCCGACCTTTATCCAGACAAGGGTCATAGGATCTGTCAGGAAATAGAAGTCGCTCATGACGAATGAGAACGAGTTCACGGCCATGCCAGCCATGAAGACAGACCATGCGAGGCGTACGTCGACGAGCTTTCTCAGTGGACCGCGATACCAGTCCGCAAGTAGTATTGCGCTAAACAGGAGTGTATAGAACACCACCGCTGAATCAGTGACAAGAATCAGATCCCTTACCAGACCGGGCGTAGGGAATGGAGGCACCACTATCACCCTTGTTTCTGTCTTCTCCTGATGTCCTCACCACTCTCGAGCAGCCACTCCTCTTGGAATACGGACTCCATCTCGGCTGCATCGGTGAGCTTCTCACCGGTGATTCCGTCGACAAGTGTCTTTGTCCTGATGACTATCTTTCGGTCCTTTGCGAGTATGCCTGTGATGAACTCGAGCACGTTCTGCATGAGGTCTCTCTGTGCAACCACTCTGTCGGCGATGCCAATCCTCAGAGCCTCTTCGGCCGTCACGGTCCGCCCAGTGAGGAGTATGTCCTTTGCTCGTGCAGGCCCAACGAGTTGCACGAGATTCGATGTGGCTCCTGAACCGGGGAATATGCTGAGGTCCACCTCTGGGAGTCTGAATGCGGCATTGTCTGTGAAGAATCTAAAGTCGCATGCCGAGGCCAGCATCGCTCCAAAGCCTATTGCGTAACCATTGACCGCTGCCACGGTGATGGAGTTCCTCGCAAACCTGATCATCCTTATCGTCTCTTCCAGGAGCTTGAAAAAGCCCTGCCGTGCTTCTCCTGAGAGCCCTCTGACCATCTCCATGTCAAACCCTGCAGAGAATGCCCTCTCTCCTGCACCCGTGAATACAATCGCGACGACTTCCTTGTCGTTGAGTAGCCCCGCAACGCGCTCCTCAAAGGACACAAGCATTTCCTTTGTGACCGAGTTCAGCTTCTCCGGACGGGAGATTGTCACTATTGCAATCTGGTTCTTGGTCTCGACTCTTATCTCTCCATTCATCTGTGGTTCTCCCTGTCATGTTGATTCATCTGCATCCCAGTCGTTCATATAGGCTTTGTCCAGATGCAGACTCCTGTGGGAACCACGTCACGCGTGAAGCCCGATTGCTGCATCAACTGACCTGTCCAATCATGGGCATCAGTGGCCCGTCTTCATGTCGGGCTCGGCCGTGCTGCCACGGGTTAGCAGCAGCTGTCCAGAAGTGGGACGGTCTTGGACATCGCTGCGTGATGCTATATACCTCCGTGTGGGGACGGAGAGCTCGAGGTCGGCTCGACACCTCACGAGACCTCGAGGAGTGAACCCAGTACCGTCTTCTGGGTGTGACAGGACTCCTGTGTCCAACTCTATGCAACTGAGAATGAACGGTCATGGTCACGATGAGAGTGGACTCTCAGGTGTTCTCACGACTTGGACTTGCAGGCGTCGCACTCTTCGTCAACGTGTTCACAGTGGCTTCGGTGGATGTCGCACAGTGCCCCGGAATCTCTGAGGAGCCTGATGATTCTGTTGATCTCTCTGGTCATGGTCTCGTAGAGTTCCTTCATCTCTGCCTTCTTGTCCCATGCGGCAATCATTGTCTCCGCTGCCCTCTCAATCTCGGGAAGTATCTCCCTCGGAATGGTTATCTGGTCACCACGAGACCTGCTGGACTTCTCAAGCTTGTACTGGGTGATGGCCGGTTCCGTGACTCCCAGCATACTTGCTATCTGCTTCTGTGCTATGCCCTTCTCAATCATCACCTTAGTGAGCTCTCGGCGGATGGCCGGCAGTACATACCAGACCTCGACCTCCTGAGGCATTAGCCATGTCCTTTTCTTCTTCTCCTTCAGTGGACCCCGTGCCCTCTTTCCTTCCCCCTGTTTCCGTGCTGCCGACATGTCATTCACCTAAACGATAGTAAAGGACTTGACATATAAGGATGGCGGCCTGTCTCGCCCTGTCGAAAGAGCCGCGAGTTTTACATTCTGAGTAATGAAGAGGAACGTAGGAAAGACCGTGGAAATGAAAGTGGAAGAGACCC
The DNA here is from genome assembly GCA_013388835.1 of Candidatus Thorarchaeota archaeon. NCBI lineage: Archaea > Promethearchaeati > Candidatus Thorarchaeota > Candidatus Thorarchaeota archaeon. Next base: position 3,545 of record JACAEL010000047.1, read on the forward strand.
CACTGATGCCGATTCCTGAATCGCACCTGACCGGGGGGCATCAGTGGTCCCCCCGGCCACTGTTTCACTCATCTGAGCGGAGCGGCTCTACGAGCGAGCTCTAGTGCCTTTGCCTTTGCCTTGCCCGCTGCTCCGTGGTTTCCCGTCAATGTCAGGGCATCTGCCGCCTTCTCCAGTCGTGCAGCATCACGATCCTCAAGCTCCACCATCTTGATCAGGACCGACGCCGCTCTCTCCATATGTCCCTCCTTCACGAGGGCCAGTCCGAAGTACAGGAGTGCTTCAGGCGAGTCCGGGTTCATTGTCAGGGCCTGCAAGAGCGCCCTACCAGCTTCTCTGTTCTGCCCTATCTCATAGTAAGACCTGCCCAGGGCGACCCAAGCTTGGAACTTGCCCTTGTCGAACTGAGTGTATCGCGAGAGTATTGTGGCCGCATCTGAGAACTCATGATCTGCATACGCACACATACCCCTTCCGTAGAGTACTTCCTTTGTGACGAATCCCTCGTTTGCAAGACCTTCGAGAAACTGCTTGGCCTCCTTGAACTTCTTCATCTCGACGAGCGCCAGCGCCAGACCGACGCGGGCTTGAACATTGGACTCGTCAAGCGCAAGCGCCTGTCGGTAGGATACCTCTGCATCACGGAACATACCCCGCTTCATTGAGACGTCACCCAGAGTCACTAGCTTGTCTAGTTTCTCAGACTGCTCTGTTCGTTCAGACTTCAAGACTGGTGTCATAATGGTGCCTGTGCCAGGAGCACTCCGCGGTGACTGGTCGTCTGGCATTCTTGGCGTTTTAGTCTCTGCCAGTGGTTGGCACCAGGTTGACTCGCGTGGTTGCTCCACTGAAGTGGGCTGCTTGCTTGAGGCTTGTCGAGATGGCGATGGCGCTTGGGACGGCCGGTCCGTCCGTTCAGGCACTGTCTTCCCTGAACCAGTGTCCGCAGGCCCTGCATCTGCTGGCTTTGCCCTTGTTGTCTCAACCGCCTTGAGCCATGTGGTCTCGACAGTCCGTGCTGTTGTGGTTGACCGGCTAGCGGACGAGACCTGTTCAGCGGGTGCATCCCACCTGACGTGTCCCTCCCTCAATTCGGACCGGAGCCGTGGCCATGTCTTCTTCACAGACGGGTCGAGAGCCAGGAGCCTCTTTCCCCACTTCTCCGCGTCGACCTCTCGTCGCATCTTGAGTAGAAGGATGCAGATCTCCGTCAGAGCCTGTCTGTTCATGGGGTCCTTTTCCACGGCCGCGATAAAGGCCTCAAGTGCTTCGTCCGGCTTCGTGTCCTTGAGTTCCATGCCTCTCTTGAGACACGACTCCACATCCATGCCCCCGGTATCGCGGGTGGTTGCGTCCCCAGTGATCTGTCTGTCGGTGCCCATTCCTTCTCCACCTCTTTGCAGGATGAAGATGCCGTCAGACGCTAATTAGGTTTCCTGAGAACGCTGTGGCAACAGATAAATCCAAGACTGAACTGGCTGCGTGACGAGGTTGTCTTGATGAGAGTGCTCCTCACTGGTGCGACCGGGTTCATCGGCCGCCGACTGGCAAGCCGACTGGTAGATGAAGGACACGAAGTGAAGGCCTTGGTGCGAAAGACCAGTGATAGAAGTGGTCTTCCCCAGAGTGTAGAGCTGAGAGAAGGAGACCTGCTTGACGTTGAGCAGCTTGAGGCAGCTACCAAAGGTGTGGACGCGGTCATGCACCTTGCCGCCTACTTCGACTTCTATCCGAGTGATGTACCACTCCTGTACCGCGTCAATGTCGATGGGACGCGCAACCTCATGAATGCATGTGTGGGCACGGATGTAGAACGCTTCATCTACTGCTCCACGACAGAAGTGATTGGTCCTGTGAGGTCTCCACCGGGCAACGAGGAGTCCGAGCTGAGACCTGCCTTCGACTACTCAAAGAGCAAGGTGATGGCTGAGGCGCTGGTACGAGAGATAACCTCTGATACAGGTCTGGCCCATGTCATCCTGCGTCCGACGGGTGTGATGGGTGAGGGCGACCTGTACACTGCGTACGAGTTGATAAAGGCCCTGAACGACGGCGAGGTGCCCATCCTGCCGGGGGATGGCGAGAAGCACATCATGTACACACATGTTGACGACATAGTCGATGGGTTTGCGAAGGCCTTGACTTCGGAGGGCGCGCTCAACACGACGATGATCCTCTGTCCGGACGCACCGATGAAATACAAGGAGCTGGTGGAGTTTGTGTGTGAGACACTCGGTGTCAAAGCACCGAAGCGGAGCGTCCCCACATCACTCGCCAAGATTGGTATCGGGTTGATGAGCCCCATCAAGAACAGGCACAGGACCACCTTTCTCTGGCACATGCAGACGGTGCAGAGCATGGACGAGGACCGGTGGTACTCGAACGAGAGGGCAAAGCGAGTCCTCGGCTGGTCCCCGAAGCTGACAATGCAGGAGGGCATCAAGCGCTCAATCGAGTGGTACTACGCCAATGGTCATCTTGTACGGAGGAAGTAAGAGTTGGACGGAGCACTGGCGTTTCTGCTGATAGTAGCACCCATCATCCTGGCCTTTCTGATGCTGGCAGTATGGAAGAAGGCTGCGGACACGACGGGTGTTGTGGTGTGGCTTGTGACCGTTATCATTGCGGTGGCTGCGTTCCAGACCGACGTGGGCGTCGCCCTCATCGCGAGTCTTGCAGGAATAATACGTTCGTTCCCCATCTCGCTTATGGTTCTCACCTCGATATTGATGATGACCTACATGCAAGAAGTCGGTGCCCTGCAGAGGCTCATCGTCTTCTTCAAGACACTGGGCGGTGGTAGCAAGCCGATGCAGATCATGGTGATAAGTCTGGGTCTGGGTCTCTTCCTGGTAGGAATCGGCGCGACCCCGGTCTCCATGCTGCCTCCAGTGATGCTGGCAATGGGGTTCAGTCCGTTGGTTGCGGTTGCTCTGCCTGCAATCGGATATGACCCGCTGACGACCTTCGCACTGCTAGCAGTACCAGCTGTTGTCTTCAGAGATGTCTACTCAGCTGTGTCCGGAACGGAAGTGACACTATGGGAGTCTGGTACCGTGTTTGCCTGGTACATGCCCATCGTCACCACAGGTATCGCAATCGCCATGCTCTGGATAGCGGGCGGTCGCAAGCTACTGATGAACCGGGAGGGTATCATGCTCGCCGTCATGAGCGGTGTGACCGCAGGTGGCGTTGCGATCATCATGAACTCCTACTATGTCAATCAGACAACGCTGACGAACGTCTTTGCCGGAGCTGCAGTCCTCGGGGTCCTCTTTGTGTATACGAAACTCCGTCACAGACCGGTCATTGACAGGAGTGTGCTGACGCAGGACGACCTTGCAGTCGAGGCAAGGCTTAGTCTGAGGAGGGCCAGCATCCCGTGGGTGATTCTGGTTGCCCTGTGTCTTGCAACAAACCTCATTGCTCCCGTCAAAGACCTCCTCTTCACACAGCTGGCTCTGCCGGTGACCGTGTTCAGCTACCCTGTGCCAATAAAGACACAGGTGTTATGGCAGGCCTACACGTTGATGTTCATCGCCACAGTCGTGTCCATTCCGTTCTTCAAGAGAGACCGGACAGTCCTGAGAAACACGCTCTCCAAGTTCAGGAAGAGGGCCCCTCGTCCAGTGCTCGCGGCTGCGATATTCTTCGCGATGGCAGAAGTAATGAACTACAGCGGCTACTACATTCTTCCAGCCGGAACATGGGCGGTGAATCTGGACAACAACATGGTCTCCGTGCTTGCGAGGCTTACGTCTCAGACGATTGGGACAGCCTATCCCCTCACAGCAGCCTTTCTCGGACTGCTGGCGGGTTTCGTGTCCGGGTCGGAGACCTCAGCCATTGCGATGTTCACCAAGTACCACTATGAGGCCAGTACCCTCATTGGTGCCAACGCCATGGTGGTGGCTGCCAGCAACGGCATCGGTGGTGGTCTGGCAAGCGTGCTGAGCCCAGCAAAGATTCAGAATGCGGCTGCAGTGATCGATGAGATTGGCATCGAGGGCGAGGTCATCAGGTACGGCGCGGTCGTGGCCATCCTAATGACCGCGGTAGTTGCTATGCTGACATTCCTCATCGCCTTCTCATGATGGAACCGTGTGTGGGTCGTCTCGAAGCGCACTCAAGAGTCCAAGACACATGCGGTCTCAGGTCTGACTCGACCAGCGCGGATCTCTAGCCCGCCATTGTCTGCCTCTCGGGTCCTTTGCTCCGGTGCATCACGCCGGGACACCTATCTGAGCCATACGGCACATGTGCTGTGCTTCTCGATTGAGAGGCATACTCGCCTGAGCGGGTCGAGAAGGTCCGTCGGGTGGCGCGGGGAGAGGCGCGGACGTGGTGCACGCATTGTCCGAGACAGTCCAATGGGCCGTCGGCAACAAGAAGGGAGTAGGGAGCACCAAGTAGCAGGACTTATCTTGGGGGCTAGTTGACACGAGGGCTACGTCTGAGGTGGGCATATGCGTCTTATGGAGTCCGAGCACATCGGCAGACTTGAGCTTGAGAATCGCCTTGTCATGACTGCGACTCATCTGGGATACTGCCAGGATGGTCTGATACCTCGCAAGATGATTGACTTCTACGCTGAGAGGGCGAAGTACAGGCCCGGCCTCATCATCGTTGGCGGCTGCTACACCGAACACCTCGGTATGAGCACCCCTCACATGATTGGAATCAGCGAGGACCGCCACCTAGACGGTCTGAAGGAGCTCGTGACAACCATTCATGGACTGGGCGTGCCGGTGGCGGCTCAGCTCTACCATGCAGGACGGTATGCTCACTCGCTTGTGCTTGGAGAACAGGCGGTGTCTGCCTCCCCGGTGCCATGCCGTCTCACACATGAGACGCCCAGGGCACTCACTGGTGATGAAGTGAGGCGGACGATTGCCAACTTCGGGGCAGCGGCAGCGCGCGCCAAGACAGCAGGCTTCGATGCAGTCGAGATTCTCGGTTCTGCAGGGTACTTGATCAACCAGTTTCTCGCTGAGGCGACCAACAAGAGAACGGACGAGTACGGTGGGGACTTCAAGCGACGAACGCGGTTTGCGCTCGAGGTGGTATCTTCAGTCCGCAAGGCGGTGGGTAGGTCATATCCAGTCATGTATCGGATGAGCGGCGAGGACTTTGTGGAGGGTGGCCTGACCCTCGAAGACAACAAGACACTCGCACCGATGCTTGAAGGACAAGGTGTGGACGCCATCGATGTCACAGGCGGATGGCACGAGACTCGTGTGCCTCAGATAACGATGGACGTCCCGCGAGGCCACTATGCATACCTGGCAGAGGGAATCGCAGAGTCCGTGAGCATTCCGGTGGTTGCGTGCAACAGAATCAACAGCCTCGGCGTGGCTGAGAGGATACTGTCGAGGGAGAAGGTCCGGCTCATCGGCATGTCGAGAGGGCTCATCGCAGACCCGGAGTTTCCTGAGAAGATACGAAGCGGCAGGGTTGACGAGGTCCGTCCGTGCATAGGATGTAATCAGGGTTGTCTTGACAGAGTCTTTACGCTTGGCCCGGTGACCTGCGCAGTCAATGCCTGCGCTGGCTATGAGAGTTCACGAGCACTGCGTACACCCGGCTCGGGCAACATCGCCGTAGTGGGAAGCGGTCCGGCAGGTCTGGAAGTCAGTCGCGTTCTAAGGCTGCGTGGTTTTGATGTGAGTCTCTTCGAGAGTAAGCGCAGTCTTGGAGGTCTTCTCCGACTGGCTGCAAGAGTCCCGGGTCGAGGTGAATTCGCGGCCTACCTGTCCCACATGGAGCGAGAGATCAGGCGTCTAGGTGTACAGGTTCACTTGGGCAGAGAGGTGACATATCATACGGTCTCAGACTACGACTTCGTCGTATGCGCGACTGGGACTGTGCCTGAGGCACCACCAGTTGAAGGAGCCGAGTCCCCCAATGTGACAACGGCTTACGATGTGTTGGCTGGCCCCTCGGTCCGAGTCGGTAAGGCAGTTGTCTTGGGAGGCAATGCTATCGGGTGCTACGCCTCTCTGTTTCTCTCAACATGTGCGGACGAGGTCGAACTCGTTGAGAAGGGCCGTGTGATTGGAGAGGGTCTCGGTAGAACAACCCGTTGGGTGATTCTGCAGGCCATGCGCAACAGGGGCGTTGAGGTCCTCAGTGAAGCAGAGGTCTCTCAGGTGACAAGCGAGTACGTCGTGGTCACAAAGGACGAGGACTTTCAGGTGATATCTTGCGACGTGGTTGTGCTGTCCGCCGGAGCTGTGCCCCACAACAGGCTCTTCAATCAGCTCGATGAGCGGGGTATTCCGTGTGCTCTGGTCGGCTCCGCAAATCACAGTGCGGGTCTGCTTGAGTGTGTCCACTCTGCGTACGACTTTGCCAACCGGTTCAATGTGCCTTGAAAGAGCCGCATTGGATGCGGACCAATGCACCGATGTCGTGGAGCCGAGTTCGGTTTCTTCTGGCGTGGCATTGCGGCCCCGTCCAGATCGCATGGTGGCTGATACCGACTATGGACGCAATGGAAGAGACACGATTGTTGCATGGTTGCAATGCTGTATACTACAGGTGGCAGCACAGACATCTGCCCCAAGACATAGTGAACAACGGAGGGCACTC
>JACAEL010000048.1 GCA_013388835.1 Candidatus Thorarchaeota archaeon
CATCCCGACTGCACCTTCGCCTATCACCATCGTCTTGAACAAGTAGCTGTATGCGTCAGGGTTTGTGCCAGGCCTTGGTGGCTTTGGAGTACGACTTCGAATCTCAGAAACGATAGAGCTCTCTACTCCACTGGGGATAACCGGTCTCTCTTCCACTGCCTCTGCGCCTGTTGCCGCTTCGGGTTCAGTCACCATCTTGCGGATGTCGTCTAGTAGGGCTTTGTCCGGAGTCTCGGGACTCTCCTCACCGAATAGCTTGTCGAGGAGACTCTCAGCAGCCTTCAAAGAGGCCTCGCTGACGACTGGCGCCTCGTCCTCAGCCTCCGCCTTCTGAGCGGCAGTGACGGGGCCAAACCCGGTTCCTGTGACTGATGCAAAGCCGGGCTCCTCAAAGATGATCTCCTTTGCTGAGTGCGACTCTCTCAGTTGCACAGGAGGTGCGCTTGCAGGGGCTGCAGTGGCCGTGCCGCCTTTCACGAGGATTGCGACTTCGGGTGTGGTCACCTGCTTCACCTTCCCCTCCAGGTCTGTCCACATCAGCACTATTGGACGGATAATGACAGACCCTTCCGCACGCGGATGAAGCTGGACCTCTACTCGCTTTGTCTCCTTGGGATCCAAGTCAAGTCTGATCTGCTGGGGGGTCACTTCCATGTGATCCTTCGGAAACCAGTACAGCTTGCCCGAGATGCCCTGTATTGGTTGGTCTGTTATGTTCATGACTGTCAGTAGCCCAGTCATTTGACCTCCGGTACTGCCCTCCAAGTCCACCTCAAACTTGGGAATCACCTGATAGAGCCCCTCAATGACCTTTAGTGGTTCGTCGGAGACCCCGACTAGCACTTCTCGACGATCATCACCACCAGCATCAGCAACAGCAATCGACAGAATCTTGCGACCTATGTCCACTGATGCCATCTCCTGCAGTTCAGCCATGTAAAGGCTGTAGAACACGATTTTGTAGTCGGATGTCGCTACGACAATCTCGTCCATGTGGTCAGCATTGAGCTCGGCTATTCGTATGGACAGTGCCTTGACATGCTCCAGAGTGGTGAACAGCTCCAGTTTGCTCTCCTCATTCCTGTAGATGCGGATTGAACCATCATGGGTAACAACACCCAACTCCATCTTCCTGTCGCCGAGCAGGTCTCCGGCGGCCAGAGAGATGACGGGGGAGGGCAGCTGGAGGACCTCTATCTGCTCAACAGAGTGGTCTCTCAGCTTGAAGACCCGCAGGGTCCGGTCTCTGTTGCCAATAATGATTTCCTCAATCTCGTCACCGATGACATCACAAGTCCCGATTGTAATTGGCATGTCATCCAGCTTGTAGGCGACAATCTCCTCCAGTTGGTTGTCCGTAGTGAGGTTTAGAATCCTGAAAGTGGAGTCACTGCCACCTGCAATTATCTTGTTCTTCCCATCTCCCGTTACATCGGTCACATAGACGGACGTGACGAACCTGTCAATCGGATGCTCTGCAAGAAGATCCAGTCGGCCACTTGGGTTGTAGCGGTATACCTGCAGCGTCCCGGTCTTGCCGGGCGTGTCACCAGGAGCGATGCTTCGACCGACGACTATTTCCATCTGGCCATCGTTGTTGGCATCAGCAATTCTGAGTGACAGGATGCTTCCCGGAAGGTCCAGCTGTGCAAGAAGACGGACTTCCTGTTGGTTGGCGTCATAGAGTCGCAGTATTCCATCACGACCACCTGTGCACAGCTCCGGACGTCCGGAGCCTGAAACATCACCTACAGCGATGGCGCTAGTGCTCAGGTCATCTTGAATCTCGAATAGTATGCGTGGAGACTTCAATTGTGTCGCCTTCCAAGTCGGGATGATGTCAATTTGGTCCCTCCACGATGCACGGGAGACTGAGATTGGTCATTGGGACAAGAAGAGATGAATAGAGAGGGCTTTTTTACTTTGTTGGCCCAGAGTCACAGCGGTCTCACAGGACATATAACCTTGATTTGCCCCCAGCGGGAGGAATACAGAATGGCCAAGCTCATCGTCAGGCATCTGAAGAAGACGTACTCAGACGACAATGGTTCGAACCTCGTGCTTGATGATGTGTCCTTCGAAGTGGCAGAGGGTGAATTCGTCAGCATACTAGGACCGAGTGGCTGCGGTAAGACAACCCTTCTGAAGATAATAGCAGGTCTTCTTCAGCCGGACTCGGGAGAGGTCCTCATCGATAATGTGCCTGTCTCCTCGGGCCAGAAGCAGGTGGGATACATCTTTCAGCAGGAGAGCCTCTTCCCATGGAGGACCGTGAGAAAGAACATCGAGTTTGGACTCGAGGTCTCCGGCGTGAGAGCGTCAGAGAGAAGAGCGCTTACTGAGGAGATGATAGAACTCATCAGAATGCGTGGGCAGGAGGACAAGTATCCACACCAGATCTCCGGCGGACAGGCACGCAAGGTCGAGATGGCCAGGAGTCTCATCACGTCGCCAGATGTACTAGTGTCCGACGAGGGCTTCTCGAATCTTGATGCCCAGACTAGGAACTATCTGCAGGTCGAGTTCCTCAGAATCTGGCAGGAGACAATGTCGACCATTCTCTTCGTCACTCACAATGTTGATGAAGCGGTCTTCATGTCCGACCGGATACTCATTCTCAGTAATACGCCTGCCAGAATCATAGGCGAATTCAGAGTCGACCTTCAGAGGCCCCGAGACCGTGCCTCTACGGGGTGTCTTGAATACAGAGCACGCATACTTGAGATGCTCCGTGTCGAGCAAGAGAAGGCACTCCTGAAGAGAGGGCTCTAGACCGAGACGTCCCTCCGCCAGACGAGAGCATGTCGCTCCATGTACAGTGACGCATAGGTGATGAGAAAACCAATCAGGCCAATCAGGAGCATCGCAGCAATAGTCTGACCGGTCTGACCGACCTGCTGGGTCACCAATACTAGATGACCAAGACCGACTGAACCGCCTATCATCTCGGCAGCCACAAGGCACATCCAACCGATACCAAAGCCAATCCTGAGCCCAGCAAAGACCTCGGGAGCGGCTGAGGGGATGACAATCTTCTGAAGTACCTGTGCTTCAGAGGCACCGAAGGTACTGGCCACATCGAGATGGACTGAGAGAGTCCTCTTTACCCCTGCTGTCGTGTTCAGAAGAATTGGGAAGAAGGCACCAATCCATATTATGAAGACCTGAGCTCCGAAGAAGTTGGACCGGAAGAGGAGGATGGATATTGGAATCCAGGCGATGGGGGGAATTGGGCGCATTGCTTCGACTACAGGTCCTATCATGGCACTGGCCAAGCGGTATCTGCCCACGGCCACCCCGAGAGGAATCGCAGTGCCCGCTGCAATCAGAAAGCCGACGGCGACCCGGGTCATGCTCACAGTGACATGTTCCGACAGGTAGTGGCCCTCGCTGTCACCTTCGAGAGAGAGCTTGATGAATGCTGCGGCTATGTCTGACAGTCCAATCCCCTGGGCAACGTAAGCAATGGTCTGCCACAAGACAAGTAGGGTCAGGAGCGGAATCAGTCCTCGGAAGAGCAAGTCCCTAGGGGACAGGGTCAAGAGACCTCGACTTGACCGAACAGGCTGTCGGTCAGCTGTTGACCGTCTGTGCTCTTGACCGCTCATGGTACCAGCCGTCTGACCGCGCATCTTTTCTCTCTGTCGATTGTCAGCTCATGGGGGGGACTCAAGGTAGGTTGTGTTGATGAAGACGTCAAGGAAGCTGTCAATGTCGCTCTTGTCCATCGAAACAAGCTCTTGGTCGATTAGGAACTCCAAGTAGACCCCGATGGCAGTCTTGTTCACATTGTAGTCGTAGATGATTCTGTTGAACGCAGTCTGGACGGTGGCGTTGTCTGCCTCAAGCCACTCCATGGCGATGGCCGTGGCGTTCGCAGGGTTTTCGTTGATCCACTGCTCTGCCCGCTTGTGAATATCGACAACCTTCTGGACTATGTCGGGGTGCGCCTCAGCAAAGGCGGATGATGTCGCGAGAATGCAACAGGGGTGGTTAGGCCATATGTCATGCGACTGCAGGAGAGGGACTGCCAGCTGGTCACGCTCACCAAACGCCGGAAATGGCTCCCATGCGACATAGGCGGGCTTCTCAGGAGTCAACGAGATGGCCATGTCTTGCGGACGCGCCTGCTCAAGCGTCAAGTCCTCTATCGAGTGTCCAGACTGGTTGAGAGCCAGTCTCAGCAGAAAGTTCTGAACAGTGGAAGGACCCGGATGAAACACGGTCTTGCCAATCAGATCATGGATGCTGGTGATTCGACCCGCATCATACTCACCCTTGTGAACCATGATTGCTGAGCCCTCAAGATTCGCAGCGGCAAGCACAGTGATGTTGATGTTCTGGTTGATGCTCTTGGTCAACGCTGGCGCCACACCCAAGTAGCCTATGTCAATCTGGCCAGCAGCAAACCCATCCATCTCGTATGCACCGTTGCCAAACTCAACAGTCTCGACGCGCAGACCGGCCTCAGTAAACCAGCCCTTCTGAAGGGCAACCCGTAACGCCAGCTGGTGCAGGTCCTTTGAGAGATATCCGATTCGGATGTCCGGCGGGGGTGGCGTCGTCCATACTGCTACGGTCACAACTGACGCGACCACGATGACAATTAGGACCAATGAGGCACCACTCTTGTTTTCCAATGGCATTCCCTCTTGACTGTGCCTTCTGTGTTGAACGTCTGTTTTAAACCGTAGCGTTCTGGCGGCCTCGCTCGCGACTTGACCTATGAAGAGGCGCGATTTGCCCATTGGAGTCTCCGGGTCCACTCGCCACTCTGATAAGGTTCAGTGCGAGGGCGCTCCGTACAAGGACCGTCAGTCAATTCACTCTTGATATGTGTCGAGACGTGATGTTTATCACCCGGTTGATTGGCACCGCAAGCAGGTCATGGTACAATGTCCCTCCGAAGCCGCATACCTGAACAACTCAGACTGGGTGACTCGGTGATATCCATATCACTTGAAGAAGAAGTGGGGGTCTTCCCTACATCGGACTACATTCTTGTGGAGATATCGCCAAAGGCCGGAAAGATCAACGTCTTGAAGATTGCACAGACAATCAGAGGACTGGTCAGACAGGGCCAGAAGGTCGTTGCAATAAGGGGCTATGGCTTCAAGGGCATCGGACTCTCAGTCAGAATAGCGCACGAGCTGAAAAAGGCCGAGAAAGCATTCGAATATGAGATGACATTCGATACCTTCGATGCAGCAGACCAAGACGGTCAACCTCAGACAAGCGTGCAGATAGTGGTCCTTCCCCCGGGGTAGACCAGAAGAGTCACCATCGTGACCGACTGAGATGTACGAGCCGTCTGATACTGTACGACAGGACAAAGCAGGTGTCAGACGACGTCTAGACGGGCTTGCTCTAACCATATCATCCACATTCCTAATACGACATGTCCAAGTAGACCCAGCTCATGGCAAGCTGCAGCAGAGCTATGGAACGGCTCAATCAACAGAGGCAAGAGCGTGATGGCAGATAAGAACGAAGGGAACCGACGTGAAGAGAGCGGCAAGCAGCGCTTCTTGTTCAAGACACGAATCTCCAAGGTCAAGTTTCCCGAGATGTGTCCAGTGTGTCTCGGAGAGCCGGAAGACCTCGTGTCGGTGACGATAGTCGAGCGATCAAAGCATGACAGAGCGGTCAGGAGTTCGGCGTTTGCTTGGGCGAGCAAGGGACGGGAGAACATCTCGCTTGTGGCAGCCTCAGGAGCCGCCACGTTCTGGGTTCCGACCTGCATGAGACATGGGACGAGGGGGCTTAGAAGCGACAGGATGAAACTGGTGCCGGTCATCACCTTCTTTTTGCTGTTCTACCCCGCGCTCTACTTCGTGCTCAGACTCATCAGTGCGCTGCAGGGAGGAACAGAGACACTCACACCAGCTATCGGTCTCACTGCCACGGCCAGCACGATTGTTGTGACAATGCTCTACGGCTTTCTTCCGCGAGCGCTGGAACGGACCCTACGATTCATCGACATCAACAAAGGCCAAGACACGGTGTTCCTTGAGATTACCAATGAGCAATATGCACAGGCCTTTCTCGAGCTGAACAGAATGTTCGTCGATGTGCTTTCGGGCGATAGGGCAAATGCTGAAACTGACAAACACTTAAGCGAATGAATGAATGCCTCTCGACTAGGGAGAAGCATGTACAGGAGGATGGACGTCTTCCGACTTCTGGTGGTCATCGCAGCGTCATTGGTACTTGCGTGCTCTCCGGGAGCGATTGCACTGCAATCACTAGGCTGCCCCTCTAACACAGTGGCTATGACGCATCATGCTGCACAGCATACGAGCTCACTAATGCTGTCAATAGATGACGACACGGACTTGGCATCATTTCCGGGCTCTGGCACGGCTGAGGATCCGTATGTGATATCTGGAATCATAATAGCAGGTTCTGATCTGGGAATAAGCGTCGCAAACACGAGGCGTCACTTCATCATCAGGAACTGCTCAATGAGTACCATACAGACCAGCGTGCGGTTTTCCAATGTCACCAATGGCGTGGTGGAAGCATGCAATCTGACTGGTTCCACAGGTGTCGCCATTCAGCTGTCGCAGAATTGCAGTGTCACGAGGAATAGAATAGTGGAATGCACCTACGGAATACAAATCGGGTACAGCTACCAGTGCATCGTGAAATACAACAGCATCTCGAGGTCAGGCTTTGGCATTGTTCTTGAGACCGCAAGCGAGATCACAGTCCATTCGAACGATGTCTTTGCAAATCAGAGAGGACTGTACGCAGCCGACACAAGCCATGACAACACGTTCTTTCTGAATTCAATCGGATGGAACGGTGAAAGCCTGCTCACGCACGATGACGCGTACGACGATGGCGAATCCAATCAGTGGGACAACGGAACAGTAGGCAACGAGTGGGAGGACCACGATGGGAGTGATGACTACTGGATTAGGGGAGATGCGAATGCACGCGACAGATTTCCGAACAGACTCGTAGATGATACTCCGCCTGTTGTCACTCTGTTTCCTGATGACATCGTGGTTGAAGAGGGAGGGCCCAATGTGCAACTCCAATGGCGTGGCAGTGACCGGTTTCCTAGGGAGTACGTGATCCTATTTGACCTGGAACCGTGTCTCCGGGAGCCATGGTCTGGAGAGACTGTGACGTTTATTGTTTCAGAAAGCGTGATTGGCGAGCACAACGTGACAGTCATGTTCCTTGACTTTGCCTACAATGCTGGGAGCCACTCAATACGAGTCACGATACTCCCACGCCTCTTTGGAAGCGGCACAGTACTCGTGCTCCATGCCTGCATCATGAGCGCCCTTTCAGTACTGGGTCTTGTTGTCCTTGTAAAGCTGCTCGGAGGCACATGACCGGCGGGTGACCGGGGTTCGGCGACATGGCAGGCCGGTCAATGGATGCGTGAGTTCGGCAAGATGCCCCTGTTCCCAATGCAGAAGATAGATAAGTCATTTACTGGGGCGTCGAACGTGCAATGCTCTAACGTGCGCAGAGATGAAATGAAATGTCGCTTGATTTCGCCAAAGGCATCACGGAGTTCCGCTGGCACGGAAGAGGTGGACAAGGAGTCGTGACCTCGAACCAGATGCTAGGGAAGGCCGCTCTCACAGAAGGCAACTATATTCAGGCCTTTCCCGAGTTCGGCCCAGAGAGGACTGGTGCTCCTGTCCGCGCATTCCTCAGAATCAGCAAATCTCCGATCACGGTCTACGCACAGGTGTACCATCCGGATGTGGTGGTCTGTATAGACCCGACACTTATCGATGTGATAAACCCATCAGAGGGGCTGAAGCCAGGAGGAGTACTTGTCCTGAACACCACCAAGACACCCGAAGAGATTCGGAAGAAGTTTGGTATGAAGGGAGGAAAGGTTGTGACGGTGGACGCCTCGAAGATTGCGCTTGAGGTCATGGGTAGAGCATTCTACAACATGCCCACGCTCGCTGCAGCAGTCGCAGCCTCCAAGACAGTGCGAGTCGAGACCGTGATAGACGAGGTACTTCACAGATACCCCGGAAAGGTCGGAGATCTCAACCGAGCAGCGATGGAGAGAGCAGTGAAGGAGGTTCAGGTGGGATGAGCGAGAGATTCGATCAGGTCCCCATTGCCGGGAACATCATCAAGCCGGGGAATGCAACTCAGTACAAGACTGGCGGTTGGCGGGCTGAGCGACCGGTACACACACCCGACAACTGTCTGTGGATCAAGAATGGGACGTGCGGTCGCTGCTGGATTCTGTGCCCTGACAGTGCAGTCAGACTCATCGAGAAGGATGGCAAGTACTCGTACGAATACGATTACGACTACTGCAAGGGCTGCGGCATATGTGCGAACGAATGCCCAACACAGAGCATAAGGATGGAGAGTGAATAGTGTCATGACAAAGCAAGTTCCACAGAGCGAGATTAGGATTGAAGGGCTGACCGGGGATGCAGCAATCGCTCACGCACTGAAGCAGTGTGACATCGACGTTCTCTCAGCGTATCCAATCACACCTCAGACGATAATCGTGGAGGACTTTCAGAAGTTCGCTGCGGATGGAGAGGTGAAGACGAGAGTGATACCGGTCGAGTCCGAACACAGTGCGCTGTCAGCATGTGTTGGTGCATCTGCACTTGGTGCAAGGGTCGCAACAGCGAGCGCTTCTGCAGGTCTGGCCCTGATGTGGGAGATTCTGTACTGCGCCGCCTCCATGAGACAACCCATTGTACTAGCGGTGGCAAACAGAGCACTCTCAGCACCCATCAACATCCACAACGACTGGAGCGACACGTACGGCGCGAGAGACAGTGGCTTCATCCAGCTCTATTGTCAGAGTTGTCAGGAGGCCTATGACACCACAATCATGGCGTTCAAGATTGCAGAGGACCACAGGGTGCTGCTACCTGTCATGGTGTGTATCGACGGATTCATCCTCAGTCACAACGTCGAACGGGTCGAGATGTTGCCTGACAAGGCGGTGCAAGACTTTGTGGGAGTGAGAGTGCCCTATCAAGTCCTTGATCCTGACAATCCCATCACCATGGGTCCTTTGTGTCTCACAGACTACTACTTTGAGTTCAAGGAACAACAGGACCGTGCAATGAAGGCAGTACCCGAGGTCTACAAGGCCGTGGAAGCCGAGTTCAAGGAGATGACTGGCCGTTCGTACGGAGTGGTGGAGAAGTACATGACAGATGATGCTGACATAATAGTCTTCACTCACAGCACCCCGGCGGGAACTGCAAAGGCAGTCGTCAATGCGATGAGAGAAAAGGGTGAGAAGGTCGGTCTGCTGCGACTGAAGATGTTCAGACCATTCCCTGCAGAGCAGGTCAGGGAGGCCGTCAAGAAGGCCAAGGCGGTGGCTGTCTTCGAGAAGTGTATGTCATTTGGCGCTCCCTCCAATCCTCTGGCACTTGAACTGAGAACCGCGCTCTATGACCTTGAGAAGAAGCCGATGGTGACAGACTTTGTCATCGGGCTAGGTGGCCGAGATGTACCTCCGACCACGATTGTTGATGGCATCGAGAAGACAAAGAAGTATCTCCAAGAGAGGAGTGCACCCATGTATGAGACCTTGGGGGTGAGAAAGTAATGGCTGTGAGTCTAAAGGACATGCTGAAGAAGGAGAGTATTCTGTCATCTGGACACAGGCTGTGTGCTGGATGTGCCGCGCCCACGGTCGTGAAACTGATGGGGATGGCACTTCGCGGTCCCACCGTGGTCTGTGAGGCAACGGGATGTCTTGAGGTCGCCACGACGATATACCCGTTCACTGCATGGAAGATACCATGGATCCATGTGGCCTTTGAGAATGCCGCTGCAGTGGCATCAGGTGTGTATGAGGCATTCCAAGCCATGAAGGCGAAGGGGCGGACAAAGTATGAGCACCTCGATGTAGTTGCCATTGGCGGCGACGGTGCTACGTTCGACATAGGCTTCGGTGCGCTGAGTGGAGCACTTGAGAGAGGTCATGACTTCGTGTACATGGTCTATGACAACGGAGCATATCAAAACACAGGCATTCAGAGGTCCGGAGCCACTCTGACCGGACAGGAGACCACAACGTCATGGGCGGGAAAGGTTGAGCCTGGCAAACTACAACGAAAGAAACCCATCTCAGAGATCGTGGCGGCGCACAAAATACCTTACGTCGCTACTGTGACCCCCTACCACTACAGAGACTTCGTCACCAAGTTTCGCAAGGCCCTTGAGGTCGAGGGCCCAGCATTCATTCACGCGTTTTCCCCCTGTCCGAGAGGCTGGAGGTCTGAAACCGGAAAGACGATGGAGCTCGCGAGACTGGCTGTGGAAACCGGAGTCCATCCGTTGTATGAGATTATCAACGGGGAGGAGTATGTCATGTCTGCTCCCAGCAAGAGCCTGAAGGAACTGAAGCCACTTGACGACTTCATGAAGCCCCAAGGCCAGTTCAAGCACCTCTACAGGCCCGAGTGGGAGAGCTTCAGACTGAAGATCCAAGAACAGATCACAGCAGACTGGGAACTCCTCAAGAAGAAGTGTGGTGTCTAAAGCGTTATGGGGACCGGGGCCTTGTGCCCCGGTCATTCTCTCTCCCAGCCGTGTGGTCCCAGTCAGGCGGAGCTGCATACCGTCATCTTTGTGGCCGGCCTGTCTCGATTCGTCGTTTCTCGGAGAAACAACTGTGCACATACGCATCCGTGTTCTGGATGCGGGACTCCTGTCTGCCCATGCAACGACGCTGAGACCATATGTTGACAGCAATCGAGTCGCTGGTTCAGCCTCTAGGGCAGCAGTATCGCCCGGAAATGCACAGTGAAGCACGGTACGCAGGTGTCACACAGCAGTGTAGTCCAATAGAGATTACGCATCGACGAAACAGCCGCGGCCATGGGCATGCGTGTTCTTCGTGAACTTGGTGGTTGTTCTCAACACTGTTCTGAGGCTCAGGACACTCTTGAACTGACAAACGGCCCAAATACCTTAATATGCGTGAACGGGGTTCAGACCATATATCGGACATCTTCGGATGAAAGACAACACGACGGAGTAAAGGACCAATGGCTTGCCCAGAGTTCAACGCAGCAGAAAACAAGTGTGGTGTCGACGGCTTCAAGTTCTACAAGGGGATGAATAAGCCCTGTGAAACCCCAGGGATGAACAAGAGCAAGTGTCCTCGATTCGCAATGAAGTAGAACGACTGCCGGCATCCAAACTGTAGTATACCACAAGAACAACAGTCATGGGGGCTGTTGTTCTTGTCTGTTAATTCTGATGAGTTGTGCACCATGGTATGCTTGTGACCTCTGTAGACCAAGTACAAGCTTCGACATGAGAGGGACCGGGTGACTCCTCACTGTTTCTTCTCGCGGCCACAGAGAAATTCCATGTTACGGGAATCGGGACTTGGGTGGCTTTTCGCAGTGCGGAGCAAAGATTATAGTGGACAGGTTCACAGGAACAGACTGGTGACATGAAGCGGTGAAGGCATACATCTTGGTGAAGACCCAAATTGGGATGGAAGCGCATGTCCTGAGAGAACTGAACGAACTGCAGTATACCGAAGAGGCGCACGAGGTCTTCGGTGGCTACGACATAGTAGTGGAGGTCCGAGGAAGAGACATGGAGGCCATAGTCGAGATCCTGACGTCCAAGATCCGAAAGATCAGTGGCATCTCTGAGACCCAGACACTACTGGTAATAGATGCCGAGGTGGACATGACATCATCGAGCCTTGCGAATCCGTAGTCTGGCGTTCGTGCACGAATCTGTTAAATGCTACTTGGTCTCCATTCGTATTGGGACCAAACAAAGGAGTGTGTCCACGATTCCTGTCAAGAGTCTTTCCAGAAAGCCCTATCTGCTCATGCTCCAAGACGAGTCTGGAGCAATAGCGCCGGTCAAACCGGATGTCAGCCTGGTCAACTCCAACACTGCACTCATTGTACTGGACGAGTACAATGACACCTGTTGGATATGGGTTGGTCGCAATGTCAGCATGCCCACTCGAATGCACGCATTGCGTATGGGAAAGGGAGCCCAGAAGAGCGGCCACAAGGTGAAGGAAACCAACATTGGCATGGCATTGTCCAAGCTCGTCGAGCTGATGGAGAAGGACGACAGTGATCCAGCTGTTGCATCGGAGATCTCGGCATTCAGGGCAATGCTCAGCAAGAAGTGGAAGATTGAGGACGACTATCTTGCATTCGACGAGTCAAAGGCCGCGGAGTACACTGTGGAGCGCCCGACAATCAGAGAGACAGCTGTCCCGTCACATGAGAGAGTTGCAAGACCTGAGGCAAAGACAGCAGTGGCGGCACCTGCATCACGTGTTACAGAGAAACCAGCTAGTGCTGGACCGCCCACCCCAGCACCAAAGAGCTCGGTTGCGGTTGAACACAAGTTGGCTTTTCTCCTGTACTCAGCAGTAAAGAACTCGGACCTGATATACACCGAGCGATTCACTCGCGATGGAAAGATGGGTGTGAAGATTGAAGTGCCAGGCACAATGGTGATAGAGGCTCAGGTGAGCGGAGACCAGCTCGTGATCAGCCCACCCAACTTCGGTGACTCAGAGGAGGCCAAGAAGGTCAAGGCGGAGTACGAGAGCTGGCTGAAGAAGATATAGTCCTTCAGTACATTGCACAGCAAGCATTGTCGGCCGCAGACTGTCAGCAGCTATGCAACTGCGTCGTCTCAGTCCGATACCAGTAGCTGTATAGAGTACTGAAACCTAGAGACGCATACAGGCGCTTTGCGATGGCGTTGTTCTGCTCGACCTGAAGGTACGCTGTCTGCGCGCCTCGGTCTGCGGCCCACCTTGCCAATGCCCGGTTCATGCTGGTTGCAGCACCTCTGCGGCGATATTGTTCCATGATGACCAGAGAGAAGATACCAAGATAGGTCCCGTCAAGAACACCGAAACACACTCCGGCCTCATCGCCATCCACCAGAGCGGTGACGAACACCTTGTCTTGCTGCACTCGCTGCATTATCTCCCCGCGGACCTTCAGCTGAGCGGCATCATAGTGGGCAGCCGCTCCATATAGGGCCAGCCAAGATGCCGACATCTCCGAGTCCAGCCGGGTTTCGACCTCAATGGGCCCAAGCGACAAACGACCGATAGGCGAAGTCTGTACATCGACTACGAGTTCTCTCTTGAGCCCCCTCTCGGAGAGGAAAGAGTCCAAACCATCAGGCTTGGATGCCTCGGTCATCTGAAAGTACACCGGCAGACCACGATGCATGTAGAACTCACGGACCTGACTCAGCGCATCGTCAAGGTTCTCGGTATTGGGGTCTTCGACGGGAAGGACACTGTTGGCTCGTCGTGTGACGCCGCGGGTTGCGCGCAGCAGCCAGCCACCAAGAACAGACACCTCTTCGGCAGGCCACGCTCGATGTGAAACTGACTCTAGCTCCAGGACTCGGTCTGGCAAAGGCATCGGGCAGGTGTTGACGCGCTGTTCATGTAAACGTGTCTGTAGCCGAATAGTTCTAATCAGAGACTCAGCGCAGACAGGGCGAGGTATTCACCTTGAGTCAGATTCGCCGAAACCTGATGCTTGGAGAATGGGTGATTGTGACTCCCAAGAGAGCGTCCAGGCCATTTCAAGACAGGGAACAACAATGCCCGTTCTGTCCCGGTAGACCTGGAACGGAGGGCGACTGGAGGGTATTGACACTGGAGAACAAGTATCCAGCTCTGTCACCGGAGGCGGGATTCTTTCCGCTGAACGAGGCCATCGTCATGGAGGCTCCCGGATATGGCTACTGCAGAGTGATTGTGCTGTCGAGAGATCATGACAGACAAATGGAGAGTATGAGCGAAGACGAGGTCGCGTGTGTGCTGGATGAATACCTGAGAGTCTTCCGCGAACTCGACTCAAGGGAAGGAGTCCGTTATGTGCTTCAGTTCGAGAACAGAGGGCGTTCGATTGGAGTGAGCATCGACCATCCGCATGCACAGGTATACGCGTTGCCATTTGTCCCGCCCAGAATAGAGCGCGAGATGTCACAGTCGGCCAGACTCTGGAGAGAGGAGGAGAAGTGCCTGGTGTGCGAACTCCTGGCAAATGAACTCAAGTCAAGGGACCGAGTGATCTACGAGAACAACCACTTCGTGTCGCTGGTACCCTTTGGAGCCAGGCTCCCCTATGAGGTTCACATCTACCCGAGAGAACACTGTTCGTCCCTCGCGGACATGGAGAGTACTCTTGGGGACCTTGGCATGGCCATAAGAGACACTGTGACAAGGTTCTCGCGCGTGTTCGACGAGAACGCGTACACAATGGTATTCCATACCAGACCATCCGGTGAAGAAACCCCCTACTGGCACTTCCATGTGGAGTTCTACCCGCCTTGGCGTGACCGGACCAGACTGAAGTATCTTGCAGGCGTAGAAAGCGGAGCGTGGACCTACACCAACGATTCTAGTCCCGAAGACAAAGCAAGAGAGCTCAGAGAGGCGACCTAGTTGATTGTACCAGAACGAATAGCTGCTGCATTCACCAAGGAGTTTGGAACCCCCAGAGATGGCGCGACTGTCAGCAGGGCGCCGGGCAGAGTAGAGGTGTTGGGAAACCACACCGACTACAACGGAGGAGCGGTCTTGGCTGCCGCAATCGAGAGATACGTCTGGTCAATAGGCATCAGAAGTGGTGCAATCAGAGTCCACTCGGTTGACTATGCAGAGACTGTCGACATAGAAGAGACGGGGATGGGCATGGAGGTTGTTCATGCTTGGCATTCGTATGTCCGTGGGGTCTACTGGGCGTTTCGGCGTCGAGGACGGGAGACTGTGCCTATGCTGGCGGCTGTCGGGGGCGATGTGCCTATCGGTGCAGGACTGAGCTCATCAGCGGCCCTCGAGGTTTCCCTTGTGAACCTCATTCACAGACTCTCAGGCGGCAGTCTTGAACCAAAGAGCCTAGCGATGCTGGCGTTTGAGGCGGAGAGAATATACTGCAATGTAGCCTGTGGCGTGATGGATCAGTTCGCCTCGCAGTTATGCAAGCCCGACTCACTATTGGCCATTGACTGCGCGAAGATGGCAACAAAGGACATTCCACTGGACATCGGAGCTCGACTGGTGGTGGTGGACTCGGGGGTCTCACGGGCGGCCGGCGACGCTCTCAACACGAGGAAGGAGGAGTGCAGACAGGCACTGCAGACACTCAACAAGGATGGTTGGGCCCTCTCTAACTTGGTTGACATAGACCCACGACACCTCCCGCAGGCTGAGTCAGTCCTGTCCACAACACTGGGCATGAGAACCAAGCATGTGGTGATGGAGAACGCACGGGTGAAACAGGGAATACTCCTGCTTCAGGACGGCAGACTGCAGGAATTCGGCAGACTGATGTACGAGTCTCATGAGAGCTCACGAGACCTCTACGAGGTGTCTCATCCCAGACTGGACCTCCTTGTCGAGTTGTCAAGAAACCATCCTGCCGTCCTAGGTGCGCGCATGACAGGTGCAGGTCTTGGAGGCGCGATACTCGCCTTGGTCAAAGAGAAGCACGTCGAGGACTACATGCGGTCAATTGTGCGTTTCTACGAGAAAGAAACCGGCCTGACTCCACGGGTCATTGCAGGACGCGTGCCGGGCGGGGTTGTTACCACCACGCTGTGACAACACTACCTCTCATGGGCGGCAAAGCCCTTCTTGATCACCGTGTCGACTGTCTCACTGCTTCTGTATGGGTAGTCCTTGTTGTAGTGCGCCCCCCGGCTCTCTCTTCTCATCCTTGCCATCTTGATTATGAGCTCTGCGACTGTCGCTATGTTCCTCAGTTCCACCAAGTCTGGAGTTATCTTGAAGTCCCAGTAGAACTGCTCTATCTCCTTCGCAATGAAACCAATCCGATTCCTCGCACGTATCAGTCGTTTGCGTGAGCGCACAATCCCGACATAGTTGGTCATTATCGAACGGATCTCATCCCACATGTGGTTTATGACCACAAGCTCATCAGCATCCGTAGCATGTCCCGAATCCCATGGCGGAATG
>JACAEL010000049.1 GCA_013388835.1 Candidatus Thorarchaeota archaeon
AGGCTGTCTGCCTCACTGGGCGGTCTCCAGATGCTGCCCTCGTAGCGTATCATCATGCTTAGATTCTTGCCGCACCCTTTTACTGCTTGCGCCCTGGTCACTCTCTTCCACTTCAGTCGGCGTTGAAGAGAACGTGAGATGGGATTCTGAGTGAGAGAGGTTCTCCTCAATGATGGGGATATACAAGGCAGCGGGTTCTGGAAGCGCGCCCCAAGTCTGTCCGGCAGAGTCATTTGCTGGAGGACAGAGTCTCAAGACGAGGACAAGTGAGGAATGGAACCAATCCGACCGAGTCTGCTCGACAAGTATCACATCTTGGCATACCTCTGGGTCCTTGCCCTATTCACCGAGATCAGCGTACTCTACCGACTCACAATTGGTGGCGCCTCTGGAATTCTAGGGCCCACTCCCGGTCCGCAGACTCCCTACAACGCACCTGCTCCGACACAGAGCTCACCGGGGTCCGGATCTATCTGGCCGCTCTGGGGTTTTCCTGCAAGGCCCTTGTTCGAACAGGTGGTCTTCGCAGCTGTGGTGATAATGATCTTCGGAGTACTAGTCCTGTTCTTCCGCAGAAGAGGATATGTGACTCCGAGTGTCGCACTCGTGACTACTGTTGTATGGATGTCAATCTTAGCGACCAGTCTGTTTCAGGGCTGGGAGATTGGAATAGTGGCACCGGTGGGAGGCCCATCTGAGATCCTGAGTGATGCAGTCCAAGTCCGCAATCCGTTGGAGTTCATAGCCCAGTTCGTGTCAATACAGGACACTCTCTCAGTGCATGCGCGTACCCAGCCACCCGGCGCTGTCCTTACAATGTACGTCCTGTACGTCCTGCTGGGTTCGCCGTGGGCAATCTCGGTGGGAATGAGTCTGGGCGCATCTGTAGCTTCGGCGTATTTCATACACGGAATCTACCGACGGCTGTTCGACAGTGAAGCAGCTCGATATGGCTGTCTCCTCTATCTCCTTCTCCCTGCCGTCCAGGTGTATTATCTTGCAAACATCTACGCAGTCGTCGCAGCTCTCATGGTTGGTCTTCTCTACTTCTATCTCCACGACAACCGCAGTGTCAGGATTGTAGGCAGCACGGTGTGTATGTTCCTCGGCTCGTTCATCACGTTTCTCTTTGTCTATGCTGTGCTGTATCTCTTCCTCTTCGAAGTGATGCGGACAGGGATCCGTCCTGAGACCGGGTTCCGCAGATGGATTGAAAGCCAGATCCGTTCACTGCGGTACCTGTTCGCTATCAGTGCACTCACTGTCGCTTCCTACATCGTGATGTTCGCAACGCTGAGCTTCAACTACATTGCGGCGTTTCAGTATGCAGCTTTCTCTGAGAACCCTCGCGGCTTCACGCTGCTTGCCAACCCGGTCGAGTATGTGATTACAAGACTGCAGTGCGTGCTGGACATAGTGTTCTTCTTCGGACCTGTACTCACGGTACTGGCATACAAAGGTGCAGTACAGCTTTGCAGCCGTCTGAAGACAGAGTCCCCAGACAGGACAAAACATGCACTCCTCATGTCTTCACTGGCGGCTCTACTGATTCTCTTCTTGACGGGGGCACCGAAGAAGGGGGAGACCGCACGAATCTGTCTGTTCGTGCTGCCAGTGCTACTAGTCCCAGTCCTTGCATACGTCCTAGACTCCCGGATGGACAGGAAGGAGAAGGGCATACTGCTTGTCCTCGTGTTCGTTCAGACAGTTCTCATGCAGCTCTTCGGAGTCTTCATATGGTGAGTTCCATGCATTGTTCAGCTTCTGATGGCGGCTGCGTCAGATGGCCGCATCGGATTGACAGGACCTCCTGATTTCGGGCTGGTGTGTCCGGTCACAGCACTCTTGACAATGGCCTGGACGTCTGTGCACCTGAGAAGAGATGCGAGTGCGTTCAGCATCCAGTATCATACGGAGGTTTTTCTTTGTTCAAGTCGCTACATACTGTGAGGACTCTCCATTGCCAGTGCCAGTCTACAAATGTCTGTTGGTCGGAGATGCCAACGTGGGCAAGTCGTCGCTCATGAGGCGGATACTCCTTGGTGAGTTTGATCCTAGCTATTGCGCCACAGTCGGCGTGGACCTGAGCGCAGTGGCCCTGAACATAGACCCAGTCACGCCTGTCATCCTCACCGTCATCGACTTGGGAGGTCAGGAGGACTTCTCGGCTCTGAGGACACAGTACTACCGAGGCGCTCACTATGCCCTGTTAGTCTTCGATTTGGGGTCCAGAACCACTCTTGAACACCTGTCAGACTGGTATCGAGGAATGAACTCCACACTGACTGTGACAGAGAAGAGACAGATACCGGGCATGGTGGTGGGCAACAAGGCAGACGGAGAGAGACCGCGACAGGTCGACAGGTCGGAGGGAGAACAATTCGCCAGCAGCATCGGCTGGCCCTACATAGAGACCAGCGCAAAGACCGGTGCCAATGTCGACAGACTGTTCATGGATACCGCCCAGACCCTCTACAGACTATATCCACCCATTCCCCGGTCTCAGGCACCAGAACAGTGAGCGTATGAATGGCAAGGGAGTGCAAAGTTGATAACCACTCGTGACAACTGGATGATAGATGTGGACCATAGAGGGTGTGTACTCTGGATACTGGTACTTTGTCAATGGTAACAGGAACCCTGCTCCTGTTCTCATCGGATATGACATCTCTGCTCTGGAGATGGGGGACGCCTCTGGCCGCAACCGGCGATGGGAGATACGAGCTGCTCTTCTTTGAGCAGGTCATTGAGTGGTTGAGAACGAATATATGGCCATACCTGAGCCCAATCGTCGATTTCATCGAGTCCACTCCTCTCGTATGGAGTCTCATGGAAGTGGGGATTGTCGTTTCAATAGTCATGGGAGGACTTGCATTCATGCTGTACGAGGGCAGGGCAGCACTCCGAGTACTCTCCGGCAGTCTCGCCAGTCTGGCAGCTTCTGCCCAGCAGCCCACAGCATTACAGACGCCGAGTGTTCGACCAACCACGTCGCCGTCCGCCCGGTTTCCACGGGAGACAGTGAAGAGAGAAGTCGTGCCACAGAGGCAGCATCACGAAGTCACACATGCAGGAGTGAAAGTCATCGCCACAATGCAAGCCCATGGTGACACACACACGCTGAAGACAATGGTCACAAACCAAAACGACTACAGAATTGAGATGGTCGTCGTGACAATCGACCCGCCAGACGGGGTCGAACCTGCAATCGGGAGTTTTCGTATGCAGCGGCTTGGAACTATCAATCCCGGAAGCACACAGGTGGCCCAGTTCTCGATGCGCTCACTTGGTGGCAACGTCATGGATGTTTCCGGACAGATCGAGTTCATCAGTGCCAACTACGAGATAACCAAGATAGACCTGCCAGTGCCCCGTCAAGAGTGAACATGGTCGAGCCGCCGAGTCGGAAGCAGACTGAGCCTTGACTCCGCAAACCTTGACCAACGCCCGATAGCCGAGCACTCACAGACTCTTCCTGTGTGGTAGTGTCATTTGAAACGACGCAGACACCGAAGACTCGGCCATCTGAAGCTTCAGCAGACCGCATTAAGTGGTCTCAGTCCCATTCCCGGGTATTGACGAGTCTGCTGTGTAGGCACCATTCAAATGACAGTGAATCGCGAGTCGGCTGGGGAGTGGTACCACATCAACCGGACACGAAGGCCCGACGCCGAGTCCGCTGTGCACAGGCGCGTTCAATCGCTGATTGTGCCGTGATGCGTCGGACGGACTTAGTACATCTCTTGGTGGCCATCACCGGCGAGGAACATACCCGTCCTCATGATGTACTCTCGATACTGGTCCCCAAATCGCTCATTCATGACTGACTCCTCATACTTGGCAATCATGTACCAGAAGCCGATGCAAAGGCACACCGTCAGCAGAATTGTCATGCTCCGAAACAGAAAGAGGTAGGCAAGATTCATGTAAATGACGGCCGCTATCGTAGGGTGGCGAATCTTCGAGAATATGCCGCGTCGCTCTATTTGTCGCACGCGGGAGGGTGAAGTCCAAGCTGCAGGATACTCATGCGCGCGGCCCAGATATCTGACAAATCTGCTCGCCAGCCAAATACCAATCAGAATCGACACGAAGTCAAGGAAGCTTGTCCCATGACTGCGAGTGCTGAGAGCTGCTGGCAAGAGTATTATGAAGTTCGCTATCACAGCGGCTGATCGCAAGACCGTATAGGGCCCGAATTCATCGGAGTGTTGGTCCTCGCTCATAATCACCCCTCACGCTACTGAGAGACTGAATGCAGATAAACTTCCCGCATCGGAGGAGTCTGTTGGAGAGTCCATGTGAAGAGTCGCTGATTAGGACTGTGGAATCGAGGTGATGTAGACTATTCTTGGCCGCCCCGTTCCATGAAGATGGCGTCTTAGCGAAGACATATCTGTACCTACGGCAGGACGCCACTCCACCGTATGGAGCCGTACTTCAATGTTCGATGAACTAGAGTTCTGTGTTGCCAAAGGCGACTCGCTAGGAGCCAGCTTTGTCGAGGCAAGATACGAAGACCTGTCACTTCGCACACTGCAGCGTTCGGATGATGTCTGGAAGGACCTGATTGTGAGACTGCGAACAGGCTTCTCAATCACATGTTATGTGGACGGCGTGTCTGGTTTCTCGTTCACCCCCAGTTCCAAGAGGGAAGACCTTCTTGCAGCGACCGACAGAGCGGTCAGGATGGCGAAGGCGTCCGCATCAGTAGCAACGCTGAAGC
>JACAEL010000050.1 GCA_013388835.1 Candidatus Thorarchaeota archaeon
AGCACTGAGTTCATTGACAATGGTGTATCCTGCAATTTACTCTTTCGCATCGGAGGCGCGGACATTCTTGCATGTCTTACCAATGACGACTCCAAGCTCAACCTCCCAGTCTAGCTTCTTTGTCACACCGGGAAAGGGTATCTCCTCATCAGGACCGATAACGCTCGACGGAAACTTGGCAAAGACAACCGGGTGAGCAGGAATCTCGCGTTTTGTCTCCTCTGCATGGTCTCTGTAGTTGAGACCCAGACCAATAATCTTTCCCGGCCGGTAGATTGGTGCTTCGAGTCGGATGTCTTTGGGCCGGAGTGTCATCGGGCGTTCCTCCAGTGGAGTCGTGGCATACCGGTCAAGTATCTGTTGCACCACCTGTATGCCTGCATCCCAGCGGAGAAGGTCGACTATTGTGTCAGGGAACTTCTTGCCCTTCACATGGTAGGTTCGTCCGAATCGTGAGGCGGCATCTGGAATATCCAGAACACCGTTCTCAAGCTCAATCCCGCATGAAGGGACTCCTAACCTGGAATATGTGACGAGCCTCATATCGCATTAATAGAACCTACCATCTCATTTATTCGTGTTGGTGTCAGACCGAATGTCGGTGTGCCAGTTGCAACATGAACGTTCTCTTGATGAGTTACCAGATGAGGTGTTCGTGCCACTGGGTCAGAGAGGAATGGAGGGCATTAGACTCAAGGAATGCGCGTATGCCTGTGATGGGAAAGAGCTGGAGCTAGTGGAGGTCCGAACGGACCCTCCCGCGATAAGTGGCCGAAGTGTAGAGACTGTGATAGAGGACTGGCGGGTCAAGTGTGTGAAGTGCGCTCGCGAGTTCGTCTTGAGATGCAGACACCGCTATGTCGATGGAGCACGAATAGACACAATGGTTAACATTGTGGATGACAATGGTCACGACCTAGGATGGCTAGGTAACTACTAGGTGGGTCTGTCGGTGCGGACATACAAAGTTGCGATTCTGCCTGGGGATGGCATTGGAAGAGAGGTGATACCGGAGGCAGTCCGGGTGCTTCATGCAGTGCAGGAGTCTGTCGAGGGGTTTTCACTCGACACCATTGAATACGAGTGTGGTGGCGAGTACTACCTGCGCTCCGGAAGGGAGTGGACCTCGGAAGCTGAGGAGTTCTGCAAGACGGAGGCCGACGCAGTACTCCTTGGCGCGGTGGGTGGCATATATCCAGACGGGTCCACTGTGCGACGACCTGACGGTCATCTTGCAGGGTATAGCATTGCCATTGGCCTCAGGTTCGATCTAGACCTCTACGCAAATGTCAGACCAGTCAAGCTCTACGAGGGTGTCCCTACCCCCCTTGCTGGAAAGGGACCAGGGCAGATTGACATGACGATTGTCAGAGAGAACACCGAGGGACTATATGTACCCATAAGAGGAAGGCTCCAGAGAGGAGGGGTCTCAGAGTCTGCAATCGATGTCAGGCAGATAACAAGAAGGGGCAGCGAACGAGTGATTCGTTATGCGTTTGAGCTGGCCATGAGAAGAAGGGGCGCACCAGCTGACGGACACAGAAGGGTCACCTGTGTCGACAAGAGCAATCTTCTGGCCGGGTGCCAGCTGTTCAGGGAGGTCTACGACGAGGTGGCACAAGTGTACCCACACATTGACCGTGACTATGCATATGTAGACTCGTGGACTCAGTGGTGCGTCCGGAGTCCCGAGAAGTTCGATGTGGTGGTAGCGCCAAACGAGTTTGGGGACATCATCACCGACCTTGGAGCTGCGATACAGGGCGGACTTGGTATGGCGCCAGCAGGAAACATCGGAGATGGGCATGCCGTGTTTGAGCCGGTTCACGGCTCAGCCCCATCGCACTACGGGAAGAGTCAGGCAAATCCTATGGCCGCCATTCTGGCTGCTGCCATGATGCTTGACTGGATTGGCATGACACGCTCTGACAGCGCCTGCACAAGGGCAGCGGCTCTTGTCGAGAGAGCAGTAGCAACAGTCCTCAGAGAGGGAAGGGTGAGGACCTACGACCTCTGTTCAGGACAGTGGGCAAACACGGTGCCGGTCTCCACAGACAGGGTCGGGAGCGAAGTCGCTGCCACACTCATAACACTGGGACGCGGGGGCTGAGCGAATGGGACTGACACTCGCAGAGAAGATACTCACGGCGCACTCCTCAGACAAGAGGGCGGTTGCCGGGGACATAGTTGAGGCCTCGGTGGACCTTCTGATGGTACACGAGGTCCTAGGCTCGCGGATACTGCCGATTCTTGAGGAGATGGGACTTGAGAGAGTCTGGGACCCAGACCGAGTGCTAGTTGTGAACGACCACTGGGCCCCCGCATCCGATATCAAGAGCGCCGAGATCCACAAGAGGAACAGAAGGTTCGTCAGGGAGCAGGGAATCACGCACTTCTGTGACGTTGACTGTGGGATATGCCATCAGGTGCTACCAGAACTCGGACTGGTTGCGCCCGGAGACCTTGTTGTCGGGTCGGACTCACACTCCACAGCCTATGGCGCATTCAACGCATTCTCGACCGGGCTGGCAGCAACAGACTGTGCGACAATCCTCGCGACGGGCAGGTGCTGGTTCAGGATTCCTGAGACCATAAGAATAGAACTGAACGGCACACCCGGAAAGATGATAATGAGCAAGGACATCATCCTGAAGATCATCGGAGACATGGGGGTCGAAGGGGCCAACTACCAGTCAATCGAGTTTCATGGCAGTGTCGTGGATAGAATGACCGTCGACTCAAGGATGACCATGACCAACATGGTGGTGGAGGCGGGAGCAAAGTGCGGTCTCATGCCAATCAGCCAAAACGTGAAGGCGTGGATGACAGAGTACGCACCCTCCAGAAGCTGGACTCAGGTAGAGCCTGACAGCGACGCGGAGTATTGCGAAAGAGTTGAGATTGATGTGGGACACGACATCGGCGAACCGATGGTTGCGGCTCCTCATAGTCCAGCGAACGTGAGACCGGTCTCTGAACTCGAGGGCACCCCGATTGACCAGGCATTCATCGGCTCATGCACCAACGCAAGACTCGAGGACCTCGAGATAGCTGCACGAGTCCTAAGGGGAAAGAGGGTGCACGAAGGCACCAGACTCATAGTGACTCCTGCCAGCCGACTGACATACCGAAGAGCCCTTGATAGAGGCATCATAAGTGACTTGCACAACGCAGGGGCCGTGGTCACGAACCCGACCTGTGGGGCGTGTGTCGGAGGGCACCTCGGCGTTCTGGCTTCCGGCGAAGTGTGTATCTCCTCCACAAACCGCAACTTCAGAGGGAGAATGGGTAGCCCAGAGGCAGAGATATACTTGGCATCACCGGCCACCGTAGCCGCAAGTGCGGTGGCAGGTGCAATCAAGGACCCCAGGAGTGTGATTGCATGATGGACACAGTATCGGGCCGAGCATGGATACTGGGTGACAACATTGACACGGACCAGATCATCCAGGGGAAGTACCTCACCGTGCTGGACTATGCGGAGATGGCGAGACATGCTCTTGAGATACCACTGCCACGCTTTGCAAAGGAGGTACGCGTCGGGGACATCCTGGTATCAGGAAGGAATCTGGGCGGTGGCTCCTCCCGAGAAGAGGCTCCCCGTGTATTGAAACAACTCGGGGTGAGCTGCATTGTGGCAGAGTCGTACGCCCGGATATTCTACCGCAACTGCTTCAACATAGGCCTCCCAGCACTGATTGTCCCTGACGCAAGACAGGGAGTGGAACAGGGAGACCATTTGGACATAGACCTGCGAAGAGGCTTGGTATCTAACGTCACCAGAGGAGTGGTACTCACGGCACGGCCTCTTCCGGCATTCATGGTCCGAATCCTAGAGGCCGGAGGAGCAGTGGAGCTATACAAGTCTGCACGCAGAGTGGCTGAGAAAGAAACCACTACAAAGACTGATAAGTAAAGCTGGCGCAGGAGTGCCTGTCTGGTGAAGCACAATGAGTGTAATGCTGTTTCTGATTGCAACGCTACTGATTCACTGCATACCAATCCCACCCTCCGCTCGCATGCTCAACATGCGAGTTCTGGCAAGGTGGCTGCCCGTCAGGCTTGTGTGGGGAACAGTGGCTTGGCTCATCATATGTCCACTGTTGATGATGACATTACCATGGGCCATAATCTCGCTGGTGATGAGCTTTGCACTCCTGATGGTCATCTCAAGCGGGCTCAGGCCATCTCAAGGCATCGAGGAATTCATGGAACGCATCCGCGGACCCACAGTCTGCATAGGAGTCCTCATACTGATTGTGATGCCTATCGCCTCAGGACTGATATCATGGACCTCGAGTGTTGCCAATGCAAACGAGTTTGACAATACGCTGGTGTCACTTGAGGATGGCCCGCTCTTCCAAAACCCCATACCTGACAACCAAGTGAGACTGGTCACTGACACGCTGGCAACCTTTCAAGCTCGCAAGTACATGAGTCAGATAGGCTCCAGTGTGGACATCTCTGCTGCACACATCACGGTGAGAAACGGCAGGCTGGTCTGGGTATGCGTAGTCGTCAGTACTAACGTCCTGTCGGAGAACTACGTGCAGGGACTCATTGTTGTGGATGCCAACGATCCTGATGTCGTCGAGGTGATAAGCGGCCTTCAATTCCCAGTCGGAGAAGGACTCTGGTGGGACAGAAACATTCAGTTCGGAAGCTACCTTGACGACATGACAAACTTCTACGAGTATGCATACCCCACTTGGGACCCAGCAGACAATCTGGTGTACATCCAGACCCGTACGCAACTCGGCCTGGACTTCGTGGAGAGGCCCTTGGGACCAAAGGTCTACTGCGCGAACGGAACCGTGATAGCCTATCCCACACTAGCGGAGACTCCACAATGGATAACTCAGGCGTACAGTGAGGAGTACTTGGAGCGTCAGATAAGCAGATGGGGCGGTTACCGAAGAGATGATGGATTTGACCTCTTTGCTGGCGGTTTTCTGTGGTTCATTCAGCCATCGCGAAACAGAGTCGCAATGACCGAAGACACACGTTACATACTGAATCCTGACACAAATCGCGTAGAGGCATTTGTTGCACTCCACCCGCCTGACGCTACCACTCTGACGCTCAGCGGTCTCGTCAGAGCCACAAAGGATGCAGTCCGATACTACGACATGACCAACGAGTCACTGGTGAGCGGGGAAGCAGCCGTCAACACAATCATCAAGGACTTCCCCAAGCCTGTCACAGGCTCGTACTCCGGCGCCATGCCACTTCTCTATCCTGTGATGGTGAACTCCACATACGCAAGACAGGTCTGGTATTGTCCGGTCTACTGGTACAACAGCCAGTACGACAGCGATCTCGAAGACTATGTTGTCACAGACTTCAAGCTCTATGCACTCGGGATGGTCGATGCCAAACAGCTAGAGATATCGTACACGGTCACAAAGGGATCCCTGACAGGTGAAGGGCTTGTACAGCAGGCCAGACAGGGCTTTGTGAACACAGCAAGGGTGGCACTTGGACTCGAGCCCGAACCAGAAGACACAATCGAACTCAGTGCAACCGCTCTGAATGTGACCTCTTATGTTGAGAGTGGCAACACTCATGTTGTCCTCAGGACGAGCAACTCGACCTACACCTGGATTGAGGGTGCACGGGAATGGATGCCACTGGCAGACTGGTACGAACTCCTGACAGTCAAGGAAGGAGACTCATTTACAGCGACCATTGAACAGATAGGCAGCCAGTACCGGATTGTCGCATTCTCGAAGAGCTAGAACGAAGGGGGAGACCCCTTCCCCTTCTCTTCTTCTGTGCCAGAGCCTGATTGCTCTAGTCAGTCAGTCAGATTGATTGGCATCTGCAAGTGTTGTCATCGCTCACTCTCAGCTGGGCGGTCAATGCAGACACGTCACTGGCCCAGTATGTCTGATAGCAGCCTACTGAATGCTATCCAAGCAGATGGATGGCGTCTCGCCTCACATACAGGAATGACAACCGTCCGGACCCGCTCTGTCAGCAGACCTGACCCCACACAGACTACTTGAGATCGAACTCCTTGAACACCTCTCGTTGGATCAGGAACCGAAGTATCTCCACGGTGCCTCCGCCAATCGTCATGAGGCGGGCATCTCGCAGGAATCGCTCGATTGGGTAGTCAGTAGTGTAACCAGATCCCCCGAGAATCTGCAAGGCGTCATTAGTGATCTGTATCGCGGCCTCCGTCGTGTAGAGTTTGGCAATGGACGCCTGTTTTGTAGCTTTCATCTTCTTATCGAGCATCCTGGCCGCGGTTAGTGTCAATGCGCGTCCGGCTTCAAGCTTCATGGCCATGTCTGCGACTTTGAAGCTGACTCCCTCGAACTCGCGTATCTTCCGTCCAAACTGCATTCGTTCGTTGGCGTACTTGACCGCAATCTCGTAGGGCGTCCGTCCGTACCCAATCGCTTCAGCTGCAATGGCAGTCCTCTCGCTGTCCAGCTCGTCCATCAGTATCTGAAAACCCTGACCGGGCTTGCCCAGGATCATTTCGGGACCAACATAGACATCCTCAAGCTTGAGCCACGAAACCCTTGAGGACTTCATCACCATCAGGCTGTGATCCTTCACGACCTTGAAACCCTTTGACTTGGTGTCCACGATGAAGGCGGACATGCCGTCCTTCGCATGAACGGATGGGTCGGTGATGGCAAAACAGCACATGTAGTCTGCCTGACTGCCGTTTGTGATGTACCTCTTCTCTCCGTTTATCAGCCACCCATCGCCCTCCTTCGTAGCCCTTGTCTGCATTCCGGCTGTGTCCGAGCCAACATTGGGTTCCGTGATTCCAATGCATCCCACCTTGTCGCCCCGGACTATTGGCTCAAGGTACTTCTTCTTCTGTTCTGGGGTGCCGAACTTGCTGACTGGCATCCCGTAGAGCGTCGTTGACGCCATTCTGGCCATGTCGAGACCACCATTGACTGCGGATATCTCCTCGGCGACTATGATCTCGTACGACACACCTCGAGCTGAGCCACCAACAGCCTTCTCGTGGAGGACACCCATGTACCCGGCGCGTCCAAGCTTCCTCAGCATTTCTCTCGGGTAAGGGCCATGGTCAAGCTCATCCGCAACAGGGACAATCTCCTTCTCGCAGAAGGCTCTCACTTCTTGGCGAAACGACTTCTCATCATCGGTCCAGAGTACGTCACTGAGATGCGCGTTCATCTTGTTAGCACGCTCATGCGGGTCTTCTGACGACACTTAAAACCATAGCTGCTTTGCACAGGCGCACTC
>JACAEL010000051.1 GCA_013388835.1 Candidatus Thorarchaeota archaeon
CTCGGTCATGAGCTTCAGTGCAGCCATGGTGAGGTCATCTTCTTCGAGTATCGCCCGGACATCGAGCGTGTCCAAGTCCTCCTCGGAGAGTGCTTCGCCCAGAAGCCACCTCTTGGCAAGGTCGCTCTGTCGCTCATCCAGTCTATACTTCAGAAGTGCCTTGACAACATCAGCAGCGACGCCAGGGTACTTTAGTAGAGCCTTGGACATCACATCATCGAAGTCATAGCGATGACGAATCACCCCCTTCTTTTCTCCAAACTCGGCAAGAATCGAGTCCGCTGCTCGCTCGAACAGGGTCTCACCCGCTTCATCCACCAAACATGCGTAGAAGTGGAGAGGGACACGAACGGGTGCGGGAGGCGAAGGAACGTAGACTGCGGTGAACGTGCCGAGTGTGCCTGTCTTCTCTTGTTCCTTCAGCACCCAAAAGAGATGGGTCTTGCCCATCCCGGCGCTGCCCAAGACGGGCTGTAGTCTTGGTGTGCCGTCGCTTCTTGTCATCCGGATAGCCCGTGCAATTGCCATGTCGGCATCCTCATGAGGCCCGGGGATGTCAATGCTGTCTGGCTGGTCGCCTCTCGAAACGTATCGCTTCAGAGGAGGGTCATCTTTCATAGTTTCAATGTAGATCTCGCGGTCAAAGCTTCCACTGTCACCTGAGAACTCATCATCGGTCATAGCAATGTGACTCCTTGGGACGTGTACTGAGCGTGGAGCATACCATTATAGCCTTGATGCTGCTCGGCGCACAGCGATACTACGGCCGCCATGCCACTGTGGCAGGCAGCAGCAAACGATGCTCGGTGGCGACGTCTCATCAACTGAGTTGGACAGTCTTCGTCTCCGGTGGTGCGCTCGTGCGACAGCCACTGCACGCATTCCACGGCCCTGCGTGAAGAGTCGAGGGGGTGTCTTGAAGAGAAGAGACTCTGTCAGTGGTACGTATGAATCCTTCGAGTCAAACGAGTCTGTTGCAGAACTGATGTAATACTCGGGAAGAGAGAATGTGGTGTGATGGCCGTTGAGCTACAATGGACCTGACGTACGATCAGGGCCATGACATGTGTTCCTGAGAGGCATCGCCTATGACGCACAGCGACCACTCCATCTCTTCTGGGTGAACAGATGAGTTATGCAACAGATCCCCATTCCACAACATACTTAAAAGGCGTCCATCAACAGCTGCTTATAAGCGACCTTATATAGGGTCACCTATCTCGCATATAAACCGCCCATATAAACACGAGGGAGTCACAGGACATGCCAAGACCCAAGCCAAAGACGAAGATTGAGAATGTTGTGGCCTCAGTGATACTCAAGCAGCGACTCGACCTAGACGAGATAGCCGCCACGATGCCGAATGTGGAGTTCGACCCTGAGCAATTCCCCGGTCTGGTCTACAGGCTCAAGAAGCCCAAGACAGCAACGCTGATCTTCAACAGCGGCAAGATGGTCTGTACTGGTGCCAAGTCCGAGAAGGAAGCAAGAAGGGCTGTACACAAGATTGTGAAGAACATCAGGGAAGCTGGCATAGAAATCAGCGGCAAGCCTCTGATTGTCGTCCAGAACATTGTCGCAAGCGCCAGCCTCGGCGCAGAACTCAATCTGGAACTCGCCGCGATGAAACTGGAAAACACCCTGTATGAGCCGGAGCAGTTCCCCGGTCTGATCTACCGAATGCGAGACCCCAAAGTTGTCATCCTCCTGTTCGGAAGCGGCAAGCTGGTCATCACGGGCGCCAAGTTTGAACCTCAGATAGATGAGGCCGCAGAGAAAGTGATGGACAGACTGCTCCAGCTGGGAGTCATGCGAATCCCCGAGGGAGAGGACTGGGGCCAGAGGGCAGAGGACGAAGACGAGGAGGAGCAGGAAGGGGAGGAACTGGAAGAGGATGAGGAGGATAAGGAAGACGACGAGGACTACGAGGACGAGGAAGACGAGGACGAGTATATTCACGAAGGCTGACAGACTCGACTCCCTTATTGACAGGACACTCGTCACTTGACGGCCGAACCACGACAGCCGGAGCTGCAACTATACTGCACGCTGACCGCACATTGGAGACCGCTGGTGAGTCAGGGAACAGTCGACAGTCTGACCGCCAAGCGGGTCAGTTCCAGAAAGTCATTTATGCACCGGCTGCACGGGCTGTTGCGGGTGTTTCTGTGCTAGATCTGTTTGCTCTTGGACTCATATTGCTCTCGCTGATTGTCTTTGTGGCATCCATACCAGTCACCAGAAAGAAGACACCGAATCTGCCGGACATCGCGGCCCCCGCGCCCGCCCTCCATCCGTTGCCTTCGTCAGGACAATCACGGGAGGTTGCCAAGATGGCGCCCGTCGAAGAAGAAGTCATCACGAAAGAGGATACGCTTGGACCCCGAAGCAGGCCTGTTGCGAGCGCAGCACCCGAAGAGAGTTCTGCTGGTACGGCCGCACCTACTGGTACAAGAGCATTCGAGGGTGCCTTTCCAGCTGTGCCTGGCGCATTGCGGACCTCGCCGGGGTCTGCCTCACATGGCATCACACCAACTGCGCGGGATGAGTCTGTGCAATCCATTGAGAGGAAAGCATCTCTCATCTACTGGGAACGAATGTGTCTGGAAGAGGAGTTCGACCTCATCGTGTCACTTCATCGACCGGAGTTCAAGGTGGTGCCACCTGAGGGAGCAACCACACATGAGTCTGAGACTGTCTACCGGCTGCCCAGGACAGGGCATGTCAGAGTTGTCCCGGTGTGCTCCGGCTGTAACATCTCGCCCGCGTCAAGAGACATCCGAGTCGAGGAGCTGGACACGGAGAATCGAGCGGCATTTAAGGTGCTCCCGCTCAAAGAGGGCGACTTCGACCTCACAGTTGAGTTTCACATGGTAATGCCCGACGGCCGAATCCAGCCGATTGGTACTGAGAAGACCCGAGTGACTGTGCAGGCCAAGCCAATCCAGTTGAACGTTGGTGCTCTGAGCATCAGTGTGTCAAGGCGGGTTCCGGCGTTCTTCTCCATGTGCGGAAGCTTCTTCGGACTCACCTCGTTTGTCGTCAACAAGGCGTTGGGGATTGACATCAATGAGTCTCTCATTGCAGCCAGCGCCGCTGTCAGTGCCAGCCTAGCAGGCACCGTAATGATACTTCTGGCGATGTTGATGCTCATCCGAGGTCTAAAGCCTCTCATGAGGGAGATACAGATCAAACTGAGATAGCAAACACTCTATCATCAGTAGTTCAGCCCGTCGCAGTCTGTCAGTACACACTCTCATAGAGGCAGCACTCCAAACCGACAAGCAGTCAGTGCGGCAGCATTGGATAGCATTATATACCATATCATAGTAGCCACTATTGCCACAACACGCCAGGTAGGCACCTTGGGAAGTCACGCTTTGCAACAACTCGAAATCATGGGAACAGCGGAGATACTTGGAGGGGTGGTCTTCGCTCTCGTAGCGCTCATTGGAATCTGCGGCTTCTCGCGAGATAGACGGTACAGGACATGGTCAGTCTCACAGTTCATGTACGCGCTAGTCCTCATGGTCCCAGACACGCTTCACTATGACGCGTTCCTGCTACCGTCGGTGAGGCTCATGGTGCAGCTGATGGCAGCATTGCTCCTATTCTGGGCGTTCTACCACCACCAGGCTGTCAGAAGAGGCATCCTCATCCAAGCTGCAGCCATCCTGATTCTGTCCTGTGCGATGACACTGATTGTGTCTGTAGCCGCTCTGCCCCCGACGATACTGGTGATCCCGGCGGCCCTCGTCACTTCAGTAGCCGCTGTTGCAGTGGCGAGGGTGCTATTTCAGTATCCGGGACCACAACCTTTACTGCACACCGTGTCAGCTGTTGTGCTATGCGTGTGGTCTGCTGCAAATCTACCCTTCTTGCTGATGCCGTTTCTTGATGTGCCCGCCATCTTTGGCGGAATTCAATATGTGACTCATCTCGCAGTGACAGCAGCAATGCTCCTCTCATCCATCGAGCTGACCAAGAGCAGTCTGGAACGAGAGCTTCTGGTCACCCACACTATCAGCAGCATTCTGACTCACGACCTTCGAAGCTTCCTTAACATCGCATCAGGCGCCCTGGAGCTTGCCGAGGACTCGGGAACGAAGAACATGAAGCCAATTGCGACAGCAAGAGATGCCCTCGATGCCGCTTCCAGATTCATGAATGAGACACGCACTGCATTGGTGTCTCTTGCTCCAGTATCGCCAGTGGTGGAGGCCTGCCCGGTCACAGAGATTGTCAGCAGACTGGTCGAACGTGTCAGAGCAGAACACCGACTTGATGAGGACAGCTTGACCGTTCGCGGTTGTGTAGACAGTCATGACAGAGTGTCACCCATCATTGGCCAAGCGCTCTGGAACATCATCGATAACGGGATTAGACACGCGGTCGGAAGACCAAGCATCGTGTTGGAGTGCGTGGCAGGAGATGCTGTGACTTTCAGAATCTCCGATAACGCGGGAGGACTGCCCGTGGCACTGAAGAGGGCGCTTAACGAGGGGGGACAAGTGCCGAACGCCTCACGGATGGGGCTCGTCTTGGTGCGCGAGATCGCCAGAGTCTTTGACGCGGACCTCTCCGTTGATGACATTGCGAGTGATGGTCGTGTCGTGGGCTCAGTCTTCACTCTAAAGGTGCCCAAGGTCCCGTGAATGGTGTACAGTGGACACATGGCAACGCATTCCCGAAAGCGGCGAACCAACGACGAAGCGACAAGAGGACGAGCACAGCCATTGGTACCACACACAATCCAGCAGGAGTGGTGTGAAACTGGATCGATTGCCGTAACGCTCTTCTGGTTCATATGCAGTTGTGAGCATGGTTGAGAGAAGAAGAATGGTTGGGTTCACTTGGAACGCAGATGCGAATGGAGGCCTCTTTGCACGTCCTAGTGTTCACTCGCTACTTGCAGCTTCGGTTGTGTCTGCGATTGTCGTCGGAACCGTGTCACAATGTCTCACAATCTCATATCTGCTCTCTGGTGCACCTGAATTCGTCCATGCAGTTCTTCTGGGATTACTGGTACTTGTCACAGTATCTCTGGTACTGGACGAAGCGGCATTGGTGTACTCCTATGTCAGATTCGATGACTGGCTGGCCACAGCACTGTCTGCACAGATTTGCGACGATTCGGGTATCCCCGACTGGGATGACGCTGAGCTGTGGTCCATCATGCTGAACTGCCACAAGAGATCAAAGATAGCTGCCCCACTGCTCGTCCTTGGGTTGACGATAGTACTACTGAGCCTGATGGTGCCATGGTTCCACCTTGGCGAGCCACCATCGTTGCTTCAGATAGTGATACTGGTTATCGCATCTTCCGTCATGTGTATCAACCTCGTCCTTGATATAGCTCTGGGCACTCGCAGCCACAACCACATTGAAATGTCAGAGTCAGCTCGGCTTCATGAGATTCATGCTGTGGTGTCGCGATTCTCAGGAGTCACCATGCATTATGCTTCCATAGACGACTCCCCACGAAACACCGTAGATGTGTGGGTCATGAACCTCACCTACATCTTGGTATTCCTCTGGATTGGCATAACCGATTTGCTCTTTCTCATCTGAGTGTTGGAATGATCCGGAGTTCTTTCAAGACCGAGTTGTTCGACCAGCAATGGGTTGGCTTGGAACTGGGACACAGGACCCTGTGCTGATGCTGAGTCTACCTTGAGTTTCAGTACGACAAGATCGTGGGTGGCGGGAATGCTGCAGGTCGACCGAAGCGAAAGTTTCGGTCTGGTATTATAGTTCTAGGCTTCATGAGTATCCTCCTTCCTTTCGATAGTTTCTTCGTTCATGAACCTTCTTGCAGGCTTGGCATTGCAGAAGGTGCTACATGGTGCACTGCCGGGATCCGCGTACATACTGAGTGCTCTGGCCGGAAGAGCTGCAAGCCTAGTCGGAGCGAGTGTTTCGTGGGCCCAGCCATGGATTAGAGCAGCTCTTGCGGCATCCGCAGCCATACTCTTCGTATCGCTGATCGATTTTATAATAGTGACAGCATACACCTTGCTGTGATTTGACGCTGGTGCATTCCTTGACCGAAGAGACGACCTCGTCGAAAGGCGAGTATTATCTCCAGTTCCCACGACTAGCTACGTATCTCAGAATGGCCTCAGTATCAGCAGTCATCATCGGAATCCTCTATCTGGTGGTCACAGCGGTTGGTATGCCTCCAGTCAATACTGGAGTTATGGCCAGCCTGTTCTCTATTGCATTCATCATTGTTGCGGGGATACTCATGTTCCTCGAAATAATGATCCTAGCCACATCGTTGACTCTGAGTCTTTGGCGTTCCGCTGCGATTGTCTGGGTTGCTTCAAAGACTGAGGGCGAACCCTCCCCTTCAGACATCGACCTGCTGAGGAAGGCGACCACAACACCATACAGAAACGTGCAAACAGTATTGCCTTTCCTTGCCGTGTCGCTAGTGCTGACACTCCTTTCCTTGCCGATTGCCAAGTCAGTCATCTCTTCCTTCGAGTTCGGTCTGGTTGATGCTGTACTGGGAATGACATCCGTCTGTATCGGTCTCAATATGCTAATAGAATACAGTCATGTTCGCCTTGAGCACAAGTACGCGCACATGCCGGATTCGGACTTGGCTCAGGCGCTTGCTCTGATAGAACCTGCTCCCGTACCACTAGGAATCAGCGAAGTACTTGACGCCCCAGCGCCCGACAGAGTTCCGAGATGGCTTGCTGTCATCACCATTGTGATTGTCTCCCTCTGGAGCCTTACTGCTATCATGCTTCTCGTTCTATGACCGGTCTCTCGTGTGCAGACGGTAGCAGACGCACGGCAGGAGCATCGCCCTCGAAGGCACTCCCTGCCGGAAACATGTGGATACTTGACATATTCTCTGCATCGGGGTTGGCCGCCTCCGTCACCCCGACTGCATCGACCACACCACATATGCATCACCCAAGACCACGACGCGACCTACCGATAGGATTCGGATCACCTTAGAGAACGCTCAACTGGAGAGGTAAGGCATTCACCGCGTTAGGAATAGGGCGCGTCACAGCGGCCGAGTTTGTCAGAGTGTTTCGTGCGGACCTCATTGTCGAAGATGCCACGGAACAGTGTCATTCTGTTGGCTCGGTACTCACTCTGAAGGTGCCCAAGGTACCGTGAGTGCCATGCGATGGGCAGACCACATGGAACTCTAGAACAGGGCGATTCCGAGTGGGGGTATTGAGAGAATGAGCACAACCATCGCGACGACAAACACAAACGCGCGAAAGCCCGATATCGGTACCGTGTCATTAAGCGGACCGGGGTGCTCTCCTCCCTGAGAGAGAAGAATCACCAGGATGGCCATCAGGAAGAAACCCATCAGAGCCATCAATGCGATT
Organism: Candidatus Thorarchaeota archaeon; assembly: GCA_013388835.1. Lineage (NCBI taxonomy): Archaea > Promethearchaeati > Candidatus Thorarchaeota > Candidatus Thorarchaeota archaeon. The sequence goes on from JACAEL010000051.1 coordinate 7,365, forward strand.
GCGAAGTACCCGATGTACTTGTGTGTGCGTGAAGGAACAAGTGCTCTGAGTGCGTGGCCTCCATCAAGCTGACTGGTTGGAAACAGGTTGAGAGCTGTGACAAGGCATCCCACCCATGCGGCATACCCGACAGGGTGGAGATAGAGTGTTCCGCCCGCAGGAATCATGTCCGAGTATAGCATCTCCAGCAGGATGAAGATGGCTGGGACAGGCAGAGACCCGGTCATGTCCGGAAAGGCCTCATCGACTGCGGCCAGTTGCTCTGCGGTGACTGGCACCGAGAGGATGAATCCGACGAATAGTGCTACAAGGGTCACCGCAAAGCCAGCCAGTGGCCCGGCAACTCCGAGGTCAAAGAGTTCCGTGCGACTCTTTGGAGGACTCTTCTGACGTATGAATGCACCAAAAGTCCCACCCAGCTCTGGCAGGCCCGGTATGAAGTAGGGCAGAGTGGCCTCAATCTTCCGTTTCTTCGCGGTGAGATAGTGACCCATCTCGTGAGTGAAAAAGATGCCCATTATGGATGCGATGAAGACTATAGTCACCAGGGCAATGTCAAAGACTGTATAGCCATTAGGATAGAAGAGAGTCAGAAAGACAGGGTTGGACGCCTGTAGAAAGCCTCCGAAAGCGATGGTCCCAAGGGTGGCCACGAACAGCGCGTAGTTGATTCTGACATCTGAGCTTGGCTCCTTCTGAATGGGTACGAATCGTGCGACGTAGAGGCCTTCTTCTTTCCTGTACCATCGCACCACCGGCCAGACCTTGAGAGCCTCGGCCTGAGAGTCCAGCTTGGCAAAGACCGCCCTCTGTACTTCCGCTGTGGGAAGATCATGACCGTACCATCGGAAGACGAAGACAGGCATGCCATATTCGACAACGCTCTGCAGAACCTCGAAGTTCTCCGAGAGAATAGACATCAACTCTGAGAAAGTCGGGTAGCTGATGACAGGCGTGTACTGAGGTTCGTCGTAGCTCATGTCGCGGCCCCTGTTTCTTGACTGAGGTCTCACGAAGGATTCTGTTCATATAACAGTAGCGCAGTAGGCAGCATCCCGCGCC
>JACAEL010000052.1 GCA_013388835.1 Candidatus Thorarchaeota archaeon
AGGTAGTGTTTCTCGGCCTGTTCGAATTGCCCCTCATAATTGCATATGTTCCCTCTCAGGTTCTCGACAAGAGCACGGAAGGCGCGGTGCTTCTTTCTCTCAGCCATTCCCTCCAGCGTGTCCGCTAGTCTCGTCGCTCGACTTGTCTGTCCCACCTCGCGTAGCAGTGCTCCGACGACATAGAGCGCGAACATGGTCTCTGTGAGCGGGGATTCAACTTGGTCTGGATACTCCTCAAGAAGGCCGTCGAATTCCATTACACACTCTATGACACTTGTATCGTGCTTTGCTGCTGCGTAGAGGACCTTGGCAATGCTCAGTCTGACTCTGTCCGTCGCGCTTGAGTTGTCATTGATGAGACTTCCCAATCTATTGACTACCTTCATGAGTCCCTCAACGTCACTGAGTGTGAACAATACCACTGCCTTCAGGCTGAGTACGGTCGGGCTGTCACTCTCAGCCGACATGAACAGGGCCTCAGGGAACCTGCCTCTTACCAGGCAGACCTCCATTCCAAGGGCCAGCACCGTTTCATTAGGCTCTGTCTTCATGCTCTCCGCGGAGGCGACTTCAATCACCGCGTCTGTGAATGCCTGAAATTTGCCAACTCCCTTACTCCTAGCCTTCTTCTTAATGAGCTCGGCTATCTCGTCCCATGGCACATCCGATGCTCCTTCAAAATGTGTAAACTCAGCTGGTATCTCCATTAAGTAGAGTACTCCTCTATTACATCACATCTCGAAGAATGCTGGGCAGACGGTGCATATGATGTTTTCCTAGCTATGCCAACCTAACAGTGCTTCGTTGACACGACATCTTTTACAGACCACTCGCTTTCAAGAGGTGTGCGTGTGGAAGTTGTCATCGGTCAGTTGATAGGAGCTGTGCCATGTTGTTCCCGACGTGACTGGCAGGCAAAAGGATATGAGCGGAGGTCCGAGTCTGCTCATAGAAACGGGGTGAAGGAAACCCGATGCATGGAAGGCTGCTCCTGACTCTGATACTACTTACTCTCATCCTCCCGCTCAGTTCCATGACAGTCTGGCCGGCTGAATCAACCAGCCAGACCACTGCATCCCTGTGCGTGATTGACCCCCGTCTTGAGATGTCACTGTCCGAGTTCGATGAGAGTTCGCGAAAGCCGACAAGTGCCATTCTGCAGTTCGCTGCGGAGCTCTCTCCTGCTCAGATTGCTCGGGCAGAGCGTAACGGAATCTGTTTTGTCAGGAGGGCGGGCGAAGTGGTCCACGTGGGCAGGGTCTACTCTGTGAGGCTAATGGACAAGTCCGCTTTGGATACAGCCGGGTCGCTTGGTCTCGTGCATGCATCCTCGGGTGACAAGCAGTTCTTTCCTTCACTTCTATCCTCCGTCCCTGCTACTGAAGCTCCAACAGTGTGGTCATCTCTCAAGGTTTCGGGAGTCCCCCTTCGTGGGACTGGCAGTCGAGTGGCTGTCATTGACACAGGTGCAGCGTGGCTTCATCCGGCATTTTGGAGAGTTACGACGGAAGCCGTCGATGTGATTCAGTCAGGTGGGCGGTTCTATGCGGACCTGAATGGGAATGCGGTGACAGACACAGGAGAGGGTCCAATCCGACACATCGATGTGAGTGACTACGGAGTCATCAACACGCTCAACGAGTACCTGTTTATCGATACAGGGGACGATGGCCAGTTCGACTATGCCGAGGGCGATAGATGGCTCGCAGGTGTGGACTCTGACTCGAATGGCATAATCACACTTCCCGGTGAAGACGTGGTTGTCCTCGGCGAGCCGAAGATAGCAGCTCTGTATGATCAAATGACGAGCAGTGTCTACCTTCGTGGCACAAACCTGACTTCGCTCGCTCTCTCAGTTGGCGACACGAAAGGTCATGGTACGCATGTGGCATCCACTGTGGCAGGAGGCCAGATTGGCTACACATCAATGCTGGGTATGGCACCCGACGCGGACCTGATCATCATCCGGAGTTCACTGACTTCCGCTGAGATACTGGATGCCATCAGTTTTGCAGTGTCACAGGGTGCAGATGTGATCAACATGTCCTTCTCGAGCTTCATCGGTTTCCTTGACGGCACAGACATTGAGGACATTGCCATCAATGAGGCCTTTCGAACATGGGGTGTCCTGTCAACACTGGCTGCCGGGAACCTGGGTGGGACTTCGAAGCACGCAAGGTTCTCCGTGCCTCAGGAATCTGAGGAGTCTGCGGTCTTGTCCGTGTCAAGCCCTCCGAGCGGCTCATTCCTGAACATCCTGTGGAATAGCGAGGACTCTGACGAGGCCATCCGACTGGTGTCGCCATCGGATGAGATTGTCGACCTTGGGAGTTTCGCTTCGCATCATGGTGTGGCCTTTGAAGTCAATACTGACGACCTTAAGGCGTACGTGTTTCCAAGCACCAGCGTCCGGGGCACGAACCGACTCGTAGTTCAGGTGGTCACAGGGTCTCATCTTTGGAAGTCTGGATCTTGGGACGTTGTTGTTTCAAACCCGTCGGGAAAGCCCGTAGTGGTCGACATGTATGCATGGGACACCTACTGGTCGGGCACTAACATGAGATTCAGTACAAAAGTAGACAATGAGCACACGGTGAGCTCGCCGGCCACTGCCGATCTGGGCATTGCGGTGGGCTCATGTGACGATGGCGGCTCGTCCATATCTTCCTCCTCTGGTAGGGGTCCGAGGATTGACGGAGTCTTCAAACCCACTGTGGCTGCTCCCGGTCAAGGGATTACGGCCGCAAATACCAGCCTGTCCAAACTGTGGCAAAGTCTAAGCGGTACGAGTATGGCATCCCCTCATGTTGCAGGGCTTCTGGCACTGCTTGGTCAGGCCTTGAACGGCTCTCCCGGCTGGCGGGGGCTTAGTGCTCTCTTCCAAGGTGCAGGACGTAACGGAGTCCACTACTCCCCTCCTGTGTCCGACTGGGGCTACGGTGCCATCAACGCACTGGGATCGGCAAGACTCCTCGTCCCGCTTGCGACTCACGGGGGCATATCTGACTGGGCGGGAGTCGACACAGTACATCAGGACCCGTTGGACCCATCCCTACCAAGCAGTCTCGATATCCGAGCCATCCGCTTCTATCCAACCGTCAGCAGTCTGAGCGTCGCAGTGTCATTGACTGACATCGCGGACTTCTCGGGTACGAATGAGCTGCGTATAGACTGGGACACCGACTCAAACTCAACCACGGGCCAGAGTGGGGTTGACCTTCGTCTGACCCTGACAGGTGGTGTTATGGAAGTGCTACGATGGTCTGGGTCTGCATTCGAACCCGCCCCTCTTGGGTCTGGCTTCTGGAATAGCTCTACAAGTGTCTTCGTCTGGGTCGAGAAGACTGCGGACATGTTCGGTAACCTGTCCGTCAGCACTCGCGCTCCGGGCTACTCGCCTGCGGACACTACGCCTGTCCTCGAGGTGGAGGACGTATGGAGACCTCTCATAGGTGTCGTGACAGTCACTCCATTGACAGAGGCCATCTTTGTCAGTGCGGAGGTGGTTGACACCGACAGCAGCAGTCAGAGTCTGTCCATCGGTTGGTCCGTGGTGGATGGGGCGATGGCAGTCCTTGAGTCAGGGATGACAACTGGTTCTCGTAACAGCAGTTTCAGTGTAACAAGGCGTGTGTCCACTCACGGCCAGAGAAGTGTTCTCTTCAATGTGACCGACGGTGATGACTACCTGTACATCCCGCCGGTGTTTCTTCTTGCGACCTCGACGGCTGTCAGAATAACTGATGCGAGTCTCGACTCTGATACCATCGTGGTTGGTCCGTTTGTCAGCACTTCTATAACTGGTCGTGTGGTGGTCGAGGGGTATGAGTGGGTCAGTTCAGTCACAGTTGCCATTCGTTCCAACAACTCCTATTGGCTCAACTTCACCCTTACAGGGACTGAGGGAGTCTATCCGTTCAAGATTAGCAGCGCTGGGTTCGCTGAAGGTCAATACACAGTCTTTGCAGTGGTCGTCACAGCCGAGGGCGAGAGCATAGTGGAGGCGTTCGGTATTCTGACTGTTGTCCGCGACAACACGGTGCTCTTCTTGATTGGACTGGGCGTGGTCGGAGTCATAGTTATATTCTCGGTCCGCACCCGTCTGGCTTCCAAGACCACTTCGGAGGCTATCAAGTGAGAGTTCTCGTTGTTGGATACGGCCCCGGCGGTGTCTCAGCTGCATCTGCGGCGCGGACCTTCGCACCCGATGCTGAAGTGGTGGTCATCACAGCAGAGAGCACCCCGGCTCACAGACGACCTGGTGCGTCTCTGGGGCTTGAGTTTCCCTACACACGCGACCTGGACATCCGCGACTGGTCCTTCGAAGGTCTCCGCAAGAGAAGAATCGAGGTCTGGCGTGAGAGTCTAGTTGTCGATGGTGACCTCGATGCAAAGACCGTCGAGGTGATTCACCGAGGGACCAAACGAACTGAGAGATATGACCGACTCATCCTCGCGATGGGCGGAACGCCCGTTGTGCCAAGCATTCCGGGCACTGATCTTGAGGGCGTCTATACGATGCAGAACCTGTCGGATGCTTCAAGGGCAGGAAGACACTTGGCGGGCTGCAAGAGTGTCTTCATAGTGGGTGCCGGATTCAGTGCTCTTGAGGTTGCAGAGCGACTCAGGTCCATGAAGAAGAAGGTGCACCTCATGGTTCGCTCGCGGCTCATGCGACGACAGCTCGAACCTGAGATGAGCGAGGAACTCCTCTCACGTCTGCCTGATGATATTGATGTGCATATGGGTCGCGAGCCGACTAGAATCAATGGTTCTGTGCGTGTGGAGAGTCTGGAAGCCGGAGGCGAGACATGTCCGGCAGAGTCCGTCCTGTTGATGACCGGAGTGCGTCCCAACACGAATCTAGCGAAGAGGCTTGGTCTGGCGATTGGAGGACTTGGTGGCATCTCTGTAAACAGCAGAATGGAGACGTCTCATCCCGACGTGTATGCGGTCGGAGACTGTGTGGAGATGATTGATGCTGTCACAGGGAAGCCCTCCCTGATGCCGGTTGGCAGTGTTGCTGCTCGTGCAGGTCGCCAAGCGGGTGTTCTGGCAGTGGGCGGCAATCGCATCTACCCGGACACATCGCTTCGATTCCAATATGACCGGCTATTCGGGTGCGACATCTGCTGTGTGGGCCTCTCCACTGACTTTGCCTCTATGATGGGAATGGAGACTCGGGTCCAATTCCTCGAGGACAGCTCGGAGTACTCCAAGATTGCACTGGTGACAGACTCTCAGGAGCGGCTTGTGGGTGGACAGGTCCTCTCCGCTAGGATGGGTGCGCGACTCGGCTTCCAGATACTTCAACGCGTTGAGGCGCACATGGTGCTTGCCGAAAACCCCATCCTCAGGTCACGTCATGAACAGATGCACGCCCTGTTGGAACGCACCTTGGGTCCTATTCGATAGACGGTGGCGTCCCGTCATAGACGGGTACTTCCCATTCCGCCTCGGGTGTGCGTCTTCTTGTGCTGCCCTTTGCTCGCGAGCCGAACTTCAGTAGCACCACATACCCAAGGCCTACAGCAACAACTGTTAGCAGCGCTAAGGTCACCATAGCAGTCAGCTCCGGGTCTACGGGAACGGCAGTGACGAGGACTGTCTTCTTGTACGTCCTGTTGTGTCCGGCATCGTCTGAGGCAGTGACCGTGACCTCGTAGAAGCCGCTGACAGGCAGTATGTACTCTCCTGAGAACTTGTATCCAAGTGACTCTGTCGTTGTGCCCTTGATGACGGTCCCATTGGGAGCTCGCACTGAGACCTCGACTTGTGCTAGGTCATTGTCGAAGACATAGGCAGTGACTCGGGCAAGTTCTCCGGATCCGCCCCTAGTGATGCTCACGTTGAATATCTTCGGGGAGTCGGACTTCATGTAGGCAGCAAGATTCCTCAGAAGCATCAGATTGTCCGCGCCTGCGAGGACTGAGTCGAAGACCGTGCTATCATACACCATCGAGCCGTCCGATATGACAACCACTCTTCCAAGCCCTGACTGTGCTACGGCGACCAGTGCTCTCTGTGCCGAAGAGTCAATCCAGAAGAGGCCTTTCGTTCCGGGGACCGACTCGTTCACAGACAGAGTACTACCCGCGAAGACGTACAGGTTGTTGACTCCCTGCGTCAATGGATGGGCAACTACAGAGCCGCCATAGTCGGTGCCGTAGGTCACTCCGAACTCGTCACCCACAGTGCCGCCAATACCGTACTCCTGACACTGAATGCCATAAGGTGCAAGTATTCTGTTGTAGTACTCAATTCCGAAGCTGGCCTGCTGGGCGATGTTGTCGTAGAACTCGGAGAAAATCAGTAGGGTACCGCCATCATCTACGAACTGGTGCAATGCGTCTATCTCGGACTGATAGTACTCGGTCTCAGTGTCCATTACCATGAACACATCTGCCATAGCCAATGTTTCCGTCGATATCAGCTTTGAGGACGAGGGGTACCCGAAGTCGCTCATCACGATGCCATGCTCACGGAGCGAGTCATCAAAGTACTTGTAGTAGGATGCCTCATCCACGTCGTCGTAGCTATGGTGGGTCATGTCGACCAACAGTCTTCCTCCAAAGGTCGTGATCACAAAGCGGAGGTTGATGCTGCAAAGGGTGTCGTTGCCTGCCACAACACGCAGTTGACCCAAGTATCTGCCGACTGCGGTAAGTGGCAATTCTTCGGGGATACTCAGATTGATGTCGAAGTGGCTGTATCCCTTCTGAACAGTCAACTGGGAAACAGATGAGGTCACGTACGCGCTGGCATTTCCGGTCATGTTGATTGTGGCTGTACCCCTGTGCACTGTTGAGATGATGGTGACCTTCTGTTCCGGTCTGCTGTCTCCAACTATGAACACACTCTGGCCCCATGGGAGGGTTGGGTAGACGGTCGGTGCAGCAATGGTTATCCTACCATGTGTGCTCATCAAAGCCTCATCCGTTCTTGAGACATTGGCTATTCCGAAACCCTGAGCCATATAGTCTGAGTCCAGCGGAGTGGCTCCGGCCATGAGACTGGCCTTCAGATCAAGGGGGCTAAGTGTACTGTTCTTATCAAGCAGGAGGGCTATCAGGCCTGCTACCAGCGGGGTGGCCGCTGAGGTGCCGGACCACCTCGTGTAAAGGGAACCATATTGCGACTCGTTGTAGGTTGGAAACTCGTACGTGTTTGCCATGTCCCATCTTCCTGAGACCACCTGATAGCCGGGGGCCAGCAGGTCTGGCTTGGCGTAGATTCCCAGTGGCGCAGTCTGGGTTCTTGTGACTGGTCCTCGACTGCTGAACGATGCGACCCCTGTGGAACCTTCAGATGCACCCGCTGTTATGGCCTCTTCTAGGATGCCCGGGGCGTTGATTGTTTCTGCTGCGGGTCCGCTGTTGCCAGCCGCTACAACGACGCTCACTCCTGCATCCACAGCTGCCTTTGCGGTCTGAATGGAAGGATCGGTGTAACTGGAATCGACCCAATCGCCTCCCAAGCTCAGACTGATGACATCTACACCCTGCGACACTGCGAATTCGATACCTTGAGCGACAACCGAGTCGTCCGCGGAACCTGAAGAGTCGAGCACCTTGATGACCAAGACCTTAGCGCCCGGTGCCATGCCCGTGTAGACTCCTCCAAGACCGCTACCCGACCCGACCACAAGCCATGTACAGGCAGTCCCATGACCATTGTCATCGTAGGCATTGACTCCATCACTAGGGTCCATGTCGTCTCTGTTCTTCCTGACAAAGTCCTTGAAACCTACAAGCCTCCCACTTAGATCTGGGTGATCGCCGTATGCGCCGCTGTCAACCACTGCAACCGTCACGCCAGAGCCGTTGTAACCCTGTGCCCACATGGCCTCGACTCCAAGGATCGCATCTGGATGGACATATCCGGGGTGTCCATTGATGAGGAGTTCATCAGGACTCCCAATCACTGGAGCGACGGACCTCTTGACGTCGCGGTCCACGCGGACAACTCCATTGATGGTTGTCAGGGCGCGTACCGACTGCGCATCTGCGTAGAGGGACACGACCGGGATGATTTGGAACACATGTCTTATCTCAATGTCATCGACACCGGAGCGCTCAACTGCGTGTCGCATTGTGTCTTGGTCGGTGCCCGGTGCGAACTGTAGAATCACGGGTATTCGCTCACTGCTGTCTGCAATCAATGCTGCAAGTTCGCTCGATATGACGGACTCGGCGGTTGTTCCTGTGCTGTGCAGCAACGAGACTGGAGGCACACAGATTGGCAGCACTAGCAATGACACCACAAGAAGCAGGTAGATTCGTTGAGTAGCAATGCGGTGACGCGTCATCAGATGACAATCCTCCCGTCCGATGAAACCTGAATTGCCTCATTAAGGTTCCTTTGAGTGCCGACCGATACGGCGTCCGCATGACTCGTTCTTGGCGAGAGAGGAGGTCAAAGCACTTTGCAGTCATTTATTGATGGGCAGAAGAGCCCGAGCAAGGAGTGAGTTCAATATGGTGACAAAGTCCCCCAATTACGAACGGAGACTACAGATCAAACACTTCTTTGATGACCGCACGAGCGGGCAGACACGAAGGACATGGCTAGAGATACAGATGCAGCCGCCAGAGCGCACTGATGAAGGATGGGTCAACGACGGTAAGATTCGCCTCACACTAGGTGAAGAGCGTGACGTTAAGGGCTCATTTCTTCTGTCAATCGCCGAGGCTGCACGGCTGTACAAGTGTCTCGAGGTGTTGATCGAAGACCACGAGCTGAAGATCGCTCAGTTATGGCGTGAATAGGTCCCGCTTCCTGTCTTGTTGCACGAGGGGATGCCATCTGCGCCCTGTTATCTGAGCCAGCAACAGATTTATCCTCAATTACCCACTACTACGGTGCCATCTAGGAGGTTTCTGAATGACTGGTCATGGTCTATCATCCGTCTTGAGCCCGGCGATTGACTTTCAGTTTCCGATGGGCGACATAGCTGCAGTCGTGCCCTATGCTCTGCCACTCGCTTTCGTCGGAATACTCATCCTCCTATATCAGAGGTTCATGAAGCAGACTGAATTGAACAGGAACGTTCTGTTCGTCACGTCCGTACTCTGCCTCCTGTCATCATTCCTGCTGGTCTTCTATGCAGGCTTTGGTCCGACCCTGTGGGGTCCGATGGGCCCCACATTCGGTTCTTGGTGGACCTTTGTGGGCGGTCTCCAAGCAATCACCGATGCTGTCTTTGGGAGCGTTGCGACGGCCGTGCTCTTCCTATTGGCCGTGACCGTGGTTTCCGGCTATGTTGCATTCAGGGTCATTGTGCCTCCGAATCCTGACTTCGTCGCCCTGAGGGAGCAACTGAAGAGCGCTCAGGACGCGTCGGGCCGAGTCAAGAGCGACATAGAACGGTTGGAGCGCGAGAAGAAGGAGCTGACCGAGTTTGTTGCTGAGAAGGAGCAGCGACTTCAGGTTCTGCAGACAGAGCTTGATGGTCTGAAAGAGCTTGTGAGCGAGGGTGAGAAGGCCAGGAAGGCTCTCGAAGTACAGCTGAAGGAGGCTGCAAGTTCCGCGGGTGCTGCCTCTGACGCAGAGCAGGAGCTCTTGGACACAATCGCGAAGAAGGACCAAGCGATTGGTGCACTTCAAGCTCAGATTGAGGAGCTGCGCAAGAGTATGAAGACCCCTGCGATTGCTGCGGTCGCGACTGGGGGCGAGGCGACGAAGACTGACACCAAGACGCGAGAGTTGGAGGCTCAGCTTATGGAGATTCGCCGCCGTGCTGAGACCGCTGCTGACTTTGCTCAGAGCGTCATTACCGACTTGCCCGAGCTGGTATCAGAAGTGCAGGCGAGTGCTCTCGATCCCTCTGCAAAGATAGCTCTTAGCACGCTTCTAGAGAACATTGTGAAGGCCATTGATCGGGTATCTCGTCCACCCGGCGACAAGACTCAAGAAGGACCCAGAGTTGAGATGATTGGTGCCGTGATGATGGCACACGAGATTGCCGATGGGATCAAGAAGATGGCCCGCAGGTAGTCTCTTTGTCACCTGAGTGCAGTCCTCATCGGGTGTCTGCAGTGCATCGGCACAATTCAAGTGAGGTGTTCGCTGCCATGGGCGGCACTGCATGTCATGCTGGTGAAGCCGGACAGACTGAGACCCCTTTGCCATCCGCCTCGGTCTCCCGCGGACCGTTCTGGGGCGCCATCAGACAGATTCAGGAGTTGCGTAACGCTTAATAGTCGGGCAACAATCACTTCTGCTCCAATCACACCGATTGCAGAGAACGCCGACACGAGGAGAAGGCCCTCGGTACAGCCGAAGGTCATGGAGGTTTTGTCATGCTGAGTATATGTCACGCCTTACGTGACAGTTAACTCAGTGTTATGTTCTCTCGATCAACTTGTGAGGAGAAGAAGAAACGATGAACTATAAGCGAAGCACAGCTGTTCTGCTCTTCATGGTGGCACTGACCCTGTCAGTGTTCTTTTCACCAGTTGGCCCTGTGGCCAAAGCAGAGGTTGCTGACTCGCCCATTCTCTCTCCTGAGGTCGTCGAGCAAGTGAACCAGTTCAATGAGCTCGTCTCGCAGCCTGGTTACACTGCCAAGGTCGACCCCCTCATTGCAGAGTGGAAGAATGGTGCTGTCAGCGACAAGGTCGTAACCAAACCCGACGGCTCTGTGAGCGCATTGCTTGTCTGTACCCCATGGGTAGATGACGCAGCAATTCGCAACCTAGTCACTGTGGAATGGGCAGCCGACCTCATACTATTCAAGACCATGCAGGTGACCCTGCCATCGTCTGACGTGATTGACGCTCTTGCCAGCATACCCGGCGTTGGCAGCATCGATGCGGACATCTACAGAGATGGCTTCGAGAGAAGCACCGAAGATTTCGCAAAGGCATTCTCTGATCCTAGTATGCCAGAGGTAGGCACTGACATGTACCACATCAAGGAGGTTGTCGGTGCGACAACGAGCCCCGCATCGAGCTACGATGGCTCTGGTATCTACGTCGGTCACATCGACACTGGTGCCGACTTCGGTCATCCAGATCTGGCTGGAGCGTACGGATGGGCATATGACCCCACAGGGTTTGGGCTCACCCCGACATTCTATCATGCCAACTCAACTCCCGTCGCAAACCTCACGGAGTGGTTCGAGAATGGCTACCTGCTCACATACGAGGACGAAGGTGACACCTACCTTGCTCTCTCAGCCTCTGTGGTTGTGAACAAGTCCTCTGGTGCTCAGCTGTTCCCATGGCAGAACCAATCATGGGCCAAGACTATCAGCTACAGCTGGGACCCAATCGTGAACAATGAGAATAGCCCACGGTATCTCATCGGTGATGGTGACTACACCACCCCGTACCGCGACAGAGTCGGTTTCATCTGGCTGTACGCATACTACTGGGGCATCGAGGGCGTAGACAACCTGTTCTACAACTATCTCTGGAATGACTGGAAGCTGCCAGATCCATCCACAGTCAACGGAGACTACCGAGTTGGATGGGTCCATCAGTACCACCGAGCGACATATGGTGTTTCTCCATACGCGAGAATATTCGCTCCATCGCTCGTGTACAACTCCTCAAGCACCAAACAGTGGAATCTTGTCATCAACTGGGATGACACAATGGGTTGGAACTACTTCTGGACTGGTGGCTTCTACTACGAGTCACTCGACTTCACAAACATCATAGACGCATACCATGTGATTGAGCAGTTCGACTGGGACTTCACTGACGAATCTGCTTTCAATCTGGCCAATCCGATTGTCAACCACGACTACAGCGGTGACAGCATCGCCGACTTCAGCCTGGGTGCTCTCGCAACCTGCTACGATGCTGGTGGATGGTTCGACGATGACCCGTACTTCGTAGGCTTCAGGGCAGATGGTGATGCCTTCGCTCTGTACTACGATGCTGGCAACCACGGCACTGCAACTGCTGCTCATGTTGCGGGCCAGGGTGTTGTCGACTACGAGAATGTCGACACCGGTGCGGTGTTCCAGCTTGAGGGCATCGCCCCAGGTGCAGACCTGTACTCAGCCAGGTTCATCACAAGTGGTGGCTACTATGGTGCTCAACTCTGGACCTGCGGCTTTGACATGAATGAGACCTCAGGTTACTGGTACTACACAGGCAACCACCTCAGTGACATCTCCACGAACTCATGGGGCTGGGTCACTTCGTCTGCAAGTGTGCTAAACTATCTCAGCCTGACGTGGGATCTCCTGTCCGTACCGGGAGTACTGAGTGCTACCTATCCGGGAGTTCTCCACGTAGTGTCGGCTGGTAACGAAGGCTCTGGTTTCCAGACCATAGGGCCTCCTGGTTCTGCTGCCGCCGTGTTGACTGTTGGTGCATCCACCACGAGCCACTGGCTCGAATACCTCTACGGTCCAACACAGCCTTATGAAGGAATAGCATCCTTCTCCAGCAAGGGTCCAGACGTGATTGGCTACTCCAAGCCCGACGTTCTCGCCCCGGGTCTGGCAGGCTATTCGGCTCTGCCTTGGTACAGCCAGTACATGGGGCCTATCTGGGGCGCTGTGGATGACGAGTACTGGGTGTTCTCCGGTACAAGCCAGTCCGCCCCTGTTGCAGCCGGTGTTGCCGCCCTGCTCTACGAGGCTATCGCCGTCAACGTGGGTGGTTGGCTCTCTCCGTTCGAAGCGAAGATGATTCTCCAACAGACCGCTGATGACTTGGGCTACGACCCAGCCACACAGGGTTTCGGTAGAATCAACGCGGCGAACGCCATAGATTTCGTAGAGAATGGAGGATGGGTTTCGTACAGTGTCGGCTCTTGGAACAACTACGCCGCGATAATCCAGCTTTGCTGGGAAGAGTGGGGTCACCTTTCGAAGAATGTCTTCGGCACCTACGTGAACGAGAGCGTTGTTTCCTTCCCGACTGACTTCTGGGAGGGCTCGCTATACTTTGGTAACGTCTATCCGGGTACAACCACAACCATTCACCAGAGAATCTACAGTGACTACTTCACTACACTTGACACTGGAGGTGTAGGTACTTGGACAGTCAGCCAGTACGAGTGGCGGAAGGCTGAAGTGTACCGCTTCTCAGGCAAGACCTTCTGGTACAATGATACTGGCGTCTACCACGCGACAGCCGAAGAACGAAAGGCCTATGGCTGGTTCAACCTGCGTGATGCACTCGGACCTACCGCGTATGATGCCGCGATGAGCACGTACACCTACATGACCATCGGTGTGTCATTCAAGCAGTCCGAAGTCGCAAACAATTACCCGTGGATGTTCTTGTACGACTGGGAGGACAACAACGTCACTGACTTGATGCCCAACCTGTGGAATGGAACCGACGGTGACGAGCTGCACAGGCTCACTAGCGCCGCGAACCCGAGCAACACCAACATGATGTCTTGGGCAACGACGGACACGGACTTGGCAGCGGCTCTTGCTGGCAACATGACCATGGTCATCCATGACCCAATCCATGACACCAACCCATCTCACACGGGTCACTGGTTCAACGCTACCGTGATCTTCTGGGAGGCGGCGTCTGCTGGTGCCATATCGGTTGCCGACGGCGGAGCTGCAGGCTCTCTGAACATCTCACTCAGTGCTCCAGTTGGTGATGAGTACGGCATCCATCAAGGTTACCTTGTCCTTCAGAAGGGCATTGGTGAGCTGAGACTGCCCTACAGCTATATGCTGACAGTCGATATGACTGCAGACAGTGATGGTGACAAGTACTCGATTGTGAGTGGTGTCGGCGCGAACCTGAACCCATACGACGCTCCAGTGTACGGCTGTATGGACAGCGACCCTGATACGTGGGACTTCAGGAGCTACGCAGTGCATGTCTCAAACACGACTCACGCCTACTACCTAGGCGTGCGTGTGGAGTTCAGTGACCCCGGCAACAACATGTATGTGTCAGTCTACGACGAGGTCGGCAACGAGCTGGCCTACGGTTCAGCAAAGACCGCCACTAGCACTGCAGTCATTGCAGAACTGTCGCGTGGAGCTGGCATCTACTACATCCATGTCCACCCGATCGCACTGAACGGAACCGAGTTCCTACCTGTGAACTACACGCTGGAAGCCACATGGTATAGCGCTCTGACAACCCAGCCTCTCGCCACGACCTACACGGCAAACGACATAACGACTCCGATACCCGTCGCCGGTAGCGTCGACACTTTGACTGGCGACCATGTTGTACTGAGTGCCCACTACCCGGACTTCAACCTGCCCAACATGCCGGAGTACGAGGTTGTGAGTATGGAGATGCAGTTCCTCTCAGGTGTGTACTACGTACATACTCAACCTCTCATCGTGCCTAGTGGTTCGTACGATCCATTCTCAGGTCCAATCGACACCTCTCAGTTCAGCTGGGAGTTCGTTGATGGTATCAAGGCCGGTGACAACGTCAGAATCTCCGTCACGTTCACGAACGGTGACTGTGACATAATGGTCTGGTGGGCTGACACCGACAACTCGACTTGGGCGTACAGCAACAACCTTGTCGGTTCACAGATGGCCACCGGTGCGAAACCAGAAGTAGGTTCGTTCATTGCATCCCGATCTGGCAAGATTGCCATCGGTATCTTTGACTACGACCAGCAGACTGGTACATCCACGACCACTGTTGACACCCGAGCTGGCATCACAATCACTAGGAACGACAACACTGTGACCTACGACACGTACCAGTTCCTGAAGAATGGTACATTCTCGGTCCAGATCAAGGCATACACTCAGACCAACATCGAGTTCACGACCAACTACGCAGCCCTGACGTTCGAGAACTTCTTCTCGCCCGTCATGGGTTCCGTGAACGTCACTTCGCTTGGTTCCAACCGGTTCAACATCACTTGGGCCGCGTCTGACCGCAACGCTGGCGATGACCTCTACTACGAGATCTACGTTTCAGCAGACCAAGGTCAGGCCGGAACATACCAGCTGTTAGCCGTCAACCAGACGAAGACGTTCTATGTCTGGGACTCGACCGGTTTCACACAGAAGACCAACAGCTACAGAGTCAAGATCGTTGTCTTTGACAACGACCCTGACGAAGGTGCTGCCGTCCCAGGTGAATACTGGATGGGTCTGAGCGATGAAGCTGAGTCTGGGCTCTTCACAGCCGGAAGTGTAGTGATTACAACCACTACCACCACCACAACTACTACTACAACGAGCGTGCCGCCTCCGCCAATCGACCCGCTGTTGGTTGGTCTGCTAGGTGGTGTTGGAGTCGGTGTTGTGGTCCTCCTAATCCTCTTCCTAGTGAAGAAGAAGTAAGGGCCCGCACGGCGTAGTATCAGTCTAAGGGGGCTTTGTCCCCCTTCTCCTCTTTTTCTTGCTCTGTTCAACTAGCTGGTACCATCCATACCATGACTCACGAGTGAGGAGAGCATGAATGAATTGCAGAATCATGAACTCGAACAGTCTCTGCTCCCGGTTTCGGGGCATAGTGTGTTAACTGGATGATTCCCAAGTATGTGCTTGAGTCAAACAGAAACCGACTTTCTCAGGCATGCGGGAGATGCACAGATGCCCCATTCACTATGTGTGTCAAGAGTGCACTCATGTTCTGAGAACGACTCTGCGAAGAACTTTTGGGTTGACGAGATTGGGCGGTGTTCTTCCATGCAGAGCTGCAACGAGATTCTCGACGCACATCGCAGCCATCCTGTTTCGTGTTGAGTGGCTAGCACTGCCGATATGAGGTGTCAGAACAACTCTTGGAATCGACAACAGCGGATTCGAGAGGGGAAGCGGCTCAGCTTCAAAGACATCGAGTCCAACCCCAGCCAGATGCCCTGAGGTAAGCACACGAGCAAGTGCGTTCTCGTCTATCACCGGTCCTCTCGAAGTGTTGACCAATACTGCCGAAGGCTTCATCATTCTGAGCTCTCTCTCTCCAATCAATGCTCTCGTCTGGGTGTTCAGTGGAACGTGAATCGAGAGTATGTCCGATTCTCGGAGAAGAGTCTCAAAGTTGACCCTCCTGGCCCCGGTTGTGGCTTCGGCCTCTCTAGTTATGTCTGTTTCCGAACGTGAGAAGTAGAGTATCCTCATGGAGAAGCCCATGGCTCTGCGAGCGACAGCAAGACCGATTCTCCCCATGCCCAAGATTCCGAGGGTTGACCCGCAGATGTCATTGCCCAGGAATGTACTGGGCGTCCACGCGACCTTCCACTCTCCCGCTCGCACGTAGCGGTCTGCCTCTGCTACCCTCCTGGATGCCGCCATTATCAATGCCCAAGCCAGGTCCGCGGTGGTCTCGGTAAGCACTCCCGGCGTGTTTGTGACTAGTATTCCTCTCTCCGTAGCTGCAGACAGGTCAATGTTGTCGACTCCTGCTGCATACTGCGCAATGACTTTGACCTTGCACAAGGACTGGAGGAGCTCGCGATCAATCCGGTCCGATAGGAGCGTGACCAGACCCTGTGCATTCTTTGCCCTGCTGATGATTTCACTGACTGATGGCGGCTCTTCTCGCTCCCACACATCGACACTGAACTCCTCAGACATCATTCGAAGCCCAACGTCGGGTATCTGCCTTGTCACAAACACGCTCTGTTTCAACTGATGGACGCCCTTTGCAAGCTCGAAGGCACTTCCTCGTCACATAGCTCGTCCTCATTTGCATTGTGGTTATAGTCAGTAGAGTACGAGGTGCTCGGCTTCCAAGACGACCCGGACAATCTGCAGCGACACTCTGACCCGCCTGCATCATCCCTGAAACGCGTCGCTCTCAGGACTGCCCGTCGATGCATGCCTTCTCTGGAACGGCGGGCAAGTTCGTCCCACCCTTAGCAATCACATCATGCGGAAACAACATGCCTTATATGACACTGACCACTAGTCATATATTGGGGCTGCAGACCCCATGGGTGGCCAAGTATGAATGCGTCCCTTGACTTGCCAAGAAGTGCTATTTTAGTACTGAGTAGGCTATCGTCAGAAGGGCCCTTGACTCCCAAGGACCTCAGTGCGAGGGTAGACCTAGCCCCAAGGACTGTTTCCTTTGCATTGAGAAAACTGATGGGACAGCATCTGTGCCGGAAGATACCGAATCTCCATGACATGAGACAGCCGCTCTATTCGATTGACCCTGAACGATTCAATGAGATCAAGATGAAGTACGAGCATGTGTTTCGGCAGGTGTTGGTCTAGCTCCTCAGACTACCATCCATGTGCTCCCCGTTTTGTTTATAGCACTGACAGTTTCCTTATCATCTCGGTGAAACTGGGTGCCGCACGAACCACTGGCAACTGGCCTTGTCATACTTGGATTCCTGCTTCTTCTTGGCTACTATCTAGGGCCCAGAACGGAAATCAGGAAGGTCAAGAGAACCGAAGGGATGGTGATGCTCGTGCCAACCGGCGCACTGCTCTTCCTGATGGCCACTGTCATCTTCTCGGGCATTCTGGGCTAGGGTGGTAGTACAGCGCTGTAAGTCTGCACAGCAATGCAGCCGATATCAGATCCGCTGTGGTACCCGGATTGAGGCGATTCCCGTCAACCCTGAGGACATTGTCCAGCTGCTCTAGGAGTTGTGTGACGTCCTGATGATTCTTCATCTCCCTCACTATTCCCATTGCGAGACGCCTGACCCTTTCTGCAGCCATCCGACCAGCCTTCTTCACTATCAGCCCATCAGGACGTTCTGAGAGCAGCCATATGAACGCCCTCACGACGCCCTCTTCCAAGTCGTCCAGTCCCGATGAGTGGGCCTCCAGAACAGGAAGCGTCCTGAACAAGGTGGTCTCGAAGTATTGCGACCACTCTTTCGATATCTCATCCACCTGAGCAGAGAGGTCGAACAGTCTCTTGAGGGTCATGTTGTCCTCCTCTATTGCCCTGTCGACGTTGGGGTTATCAATGTCATATCTGCTGTGTTGCTCAGTCCATGAGTCCGTGTCCTTTCTACTGCTTCCAATGGGTCCGGCCAGTCGAAACGCCCTGTAGACCTCAATGGTGTCGTGTACCGTCGTCGCATCTACAAGACATCTCATCCACTGTCCCACACCATACGGATCGAACACTCCGCTTTCTCGGATGGAGGCGGCCGATGCCATAAGTATTGGCACGTGTAGTAGCACAGACCCCAGAATGGCATTGCTCCGGTTGATTCCTCCAAAGACGTCTTGGATGCACAGACGTACTACCTCTCCCATGCCGACTCTCTCTGGACTCAGGCTGGCTTCTGCGGCCTGTATGCCCCTTGAAGCGGCAAGATGAAACCCTCTGCCTGCAAGAGCCGCGCTTGCTAGGAAGTGCCTGTATCCGGTGTCGGAGAACCTCCGAAGCCTGTTGACGTTTCCCGGCTTGGGAGAGCTCGCCTCCAGCAAGATTGCCAGCTGGCCCAGACTTGCAAGTGTCCAGGCCATGTCCCACTCAACATGCGGGTTTCTCATGTGATCCAAGAATCGGTCTACTCCTCGAAAGTGTTTTATGCGCAGCGAGAGCAGGCCCCTCGGTTTCACAGATGAGTCTGTCGGCCAGATTGACGTTTTCACAGGTTGGTCTCTTCGTTTCGATACTCGACTATCTCGTTGTCAGAGGCCTCTTCGTTGTGTTCACCAGGGGTCCTCTCTGGACTCAGCCTGGAAGCTACCTTGCTATTGCCTTTCCCCTTCCGGTAGTAATAGTGTTTGGTTTTACCGCTTGTGTAGTGTCCTACGGCTATTCATATCTTGGTCTCTGGTTACTAGACCATGATGCGCACACGCTCGGTGTACTCGCAATCATTGCAGGTGTGCTTGTGATACCGGGGGCACTTGCCGCATACTCATGGCTTGGGTTCCCACACGACTAGAACTGCGTGATTAGAGGGAGTACCTGAGCAGCCCGTCCCCTGATTACAACATCTGCAACGTTGTCTTTGTTAGCGCCTTCGAGGTCAATGAGCACTATCTTGGCTCCGGAGTTCTTTGCGACCTGCGGCAGAAACGCAGCTGGATACACCTGTAGGCTTGTTCCCACTACGAGCATGAGGTCTGTGTTTCGGCATATGGCTATTGCTCTCTCCATGGCCTTCTCTGGAAGTGGCTCACCGAATAGGACTGCCTCTGACTTGAGGACTCCCCTGCACTTCTCGCACCTTGGTGGTATATCACCCTGCGCCACTCGCCTGTGGACCGCATCTCCGATGTACTCCATTCCACAATCAAGACAGAACGCTCTCAGATAGCTCCCGTGGAGTTCGACAACACTCCGGCTCCCCGCCTTCTGATGCAGGTTGTCGATGTTGAGGGTTATCACACCCACAAGACGCCCTGACTCCTCGAGCCTGGCAAGTGCCAAATGGGCCTCATTTGGTTTCGCTTTCAGGATGACCTCTGCTATCTCCCTCCCCATCGTCCAGAACTTTGTGGGGTCCTGAAGAAACCCCTCGTAGGTGGCATACTCGAGGGGATCATATCTCTTCCACAGTCCCCCCTCTGACCTGAAGTCCGGAATGCCCGAGTCAACACTTATCCCGGAGCCGGTGAATGCAGAGATTCTTTGGGAAGACCGGACAAGCCTCCTTGCCTGTTCGATTGGACTCTCTGAACTCATGGGCTCGCTTGATGCGAAACCATTGATAACGGTTGTTGAAGGCGATGTTGTATCTGTCGAAAGCTTTTTCTCTGAATCTTGAACGACTAGGGGCGAGAGTCATAAGGGTTCAGGCTCGTGACCTGTTCCCCGTGCCAGCAACAGGCATAGTCTGTTTTCTGTACGTGCATTTCAGACAGGGTCATCTAGGATACTATTGGATGTGTCGGCCATGCGTGAAGACGAGAGGAGAAACGGAGCGATGAGAGAGCACACAAGTGTAGACACGACCTCCGGTGGACTCCATGACGACTTAGCTGAGATTCCAGTCGTTGATCCTCTTGAGGTCGAACGAGAGAAGAACAAGGTGCTGTCCGAGCAGCTAATGAGGACTCAGGCGGACTACGAGAACTTCCGGAAACGAAGTGAGAGTAGATACCAAGAGGCTGTACGGTACGCAAGTGAGGGCATTCTCTTGCGGCTTCTCGAAGTCCATGACAACTTGGAGCGAGCCTTGGAGAGTGACTTTGCGGACCCGAAGGCAGCCAAGGAAGGGGTTCGAGCAATATGCCAGCAGATGACCAAGCTGCTAGAGCTCGAGAGTGTTCGGCCCATCGAGTCCGTCGGAAGACCGTTCGATCCGTACTATCACCATGCTGTGGCAAAGGGCAATGACCCCAACTCTCCCGAGGGTATCATCCTTGCGGAGTACCAGAAGGGATACATGTTGAGGGAGAAGGTCTTGAGGCCAGCCCTTGTGCTTGTGAACCGGCACCTCCAAGAGTCGCAAGAAGCGACAGGTATCCCAAGCGAGGACACTAGTGAAGGTGGTGACAATCCGTGACAATTGTAGGAATTGACCTGGGTACTACGAACAGCGGTATTGCGTACATGGAGGGCGGCAAGCCAACCATGATTCCCAATGCTGAAGGAAAGCGCCTGACCCCATCTGTGGTTGGCATTACTCCAAAGGGCGAGGTGGTTGTTGGAGAGCTGGCCAAGCGTCAGGCTGTATCGATGCCCGAACGTACTGTGCGCTCTATCAAGAGGAAGATGGGACAGGACTACCGAGTCAAGATAGGTGACAAGGAGTACACTCCCCAGGAGATTTCCGCCATGATTCTCCGCAAGATGAAGAACGACGCGGAGGCGTTTCTCGGGCAGAAGATAACTCAGGCCGTAATCACTGTGCCCGCTTACTTCAACGACTCACAGAGGCAGGCCACAAAGGATGCTGGCAAGATTGCAGGTCTAGAGGTCCTTCGAATAATCAATGAACCGACAGCGTCCGCGCTTGCCTACGGACTCGACAAGGGCAAGGAGTTGAAAGTGCTCGTCTATGATCTTGGAGGCGGAACGTTCGATGTTTCCATTCTGGACATCGGCGACAACGTCTATGAAGTCCTAGCCACCAGCGGGAACACTCGGCTGGGTGGCGACGACTGGGACGAGCGGATTGTTAACTGGGTTGTCGAGCAGTTCAAGCGTGACACGGGCATCGACATCACAAAGGACCTCTCCGCGATGCAGCGGATTCGCGATGCCAGTGAGCAGGCGAAGATTGAGCTGTCGACCGTAATGCAGACCACTATCAACTTGCCCTACATTACTGCTGACAGCTCTGGTCCAAAACACATCAGTCTGGAGCTCACGCGTTCGCGCTTGGAACAGATGACCGACGACCTAGTTCAAGCGACCGTCGGACCCGTGCGACAGGCCCTTGCAGATGCCAAGCTCGAACCAGAGGACATCGACAAGATCCTTCTCGTCGGTGGTGCAACCCGTATGCCCGCGATACAGAAGATAGTCCGAGACCTCTTCGGAAAGGAGGGTGACAAGACAATCAATCCTGACGAGTGTGTCGCGTTGGGTGCCGCAGCTCAAGCTGGTGTGCTATCCGGCGAGGTGAAGGACATCGTATTGCTCGATGTAACGCCGCTCACACTGAGCATAGAAACCCTTGGTGGTGTTGCGACTCCTCTGATTCCTCGGAACACAACCATTCCCACCCGCAAGAGCGAGATCTTCACGACTGCAGCAGATGGACAGACTGCCGTTGACATTCATGTGGTCCAGGGTGAGCGCCCAATGGCCAAGGACAACATGACTCTTGGGAGATTCCAGTTGGTCGGCATACCTCCTGCTCCAAGGCACACTCCGCAGATTGAGGTCACCTTTGACATAGATGCGAACGGCATCGTCAACGTGACAGCAAGGGACAAGGCAACAGGGAATCAGCAGTCAATCACGATAACTGCCACGACGAACTTGTCTCAAGACCAGATTGACAAGATGATGAAAGAGGCTCAGGCGTACGCTGAAGAAGACGCCAAGAGAAAGGCTCAGGTCGAGGCAAAGAACCATGCTGACTCTCTGATCTACCAGGGCGAGAAGACAATCAAGGACCTTGGCGACAAGGTGCCAGCAGACCTCAAGACCAAGTTTGAGGAGAAGGCGAAGAAGCTGCGCGAGGCGATAGAGAAGGACAACTACGGTGAGATAAAGTCACTGAGTGAAGACCTGCAGCAGACCCTCTACCAGATTGCCGAGAAGGCATACGCTGCGGGTGGGGTTCCACCACCGGGCGCAGCGGGCTTTGACCCCAGTCGAATGGGCACGAGTGCTGGACGTGGCAAGGCGAGCTCGCAGAAGGGCGGTGCCAAAGACTCAAAGGAAGCCGAGGAAGACGACGCGGTGGACGTCGACTTCGAAGACCTCTAGTGGGACGGTGAGATTCCTTGGCCGAAGATGACTACTACAGCATACTCGGTGTGCCAAAGACGGCCACCACTGAGGAAATCAAGAAGGCATATCGACGTCTGGCCAAGGAGCTCCATCCGGACCTGAATCCAGGCGACAAGGCCGCCGAGGAGCGACTCAAGAAGGTCAACGAGGCATATGATGTTCTCAGTGATGCTGAGAAACGGGCGAACTACGATCGGTACGGCACAGCCGATGCTTCAGGAATAAACATCGATGGATTTGGTGACCTGTTCCGCGAGTTCTTCGGCGGCATTGGAGGCTTCGGCTTTGGCAGGGAGGAGAGGGGTGGGCCCCCTCCAGGTGACAATCTCCGAATCAACATCCGACTGAGCTTCGAGGAAGCCTTCTTCGGCACAAAGAGGAACATTGCATTCAACCGTCAGGTCAAATGCAAGACCTGTGGCGGGTCCGGAGCAAAGCCGGGGAGTTCTCCCACGAGATGTAGGACCTGCGGCGGCAAGGGTCAAGTGCTACGCACAATGGGATTCATGTCCGTCGCCCAGACGTGTCCGACTTGCCAAGGTATGGGTGCGGTGATAAGCACTCCGTGTCCTGATTGTCGCGGTTCTGGACTCATGGCAGAGCGCATGGAGCTGACAATCCCCATTCCTCCCGGTGTCGAGGATGGAATGGCCCAGAGGATTCGCGGAGGCGGCAATGCGGGCTACAGAGGTGGTCCGCACGGCGACCTGATTGTGATGTTCTCAGTGGACTCACACGATCGGTTCGTCCGGCGAGGACTGCATGTGTATTCCGAAGTGGCAGTTAGCTTCTCGAAAGCAGTGCTGGGTGGAGAGATTGAGGTAGACACGATGTGGGGTCCAGCCCGAATGAGAATCAACCCCGGCACAGAACACGGGACGCTCTTTCGCATGCGGGGCAAGGGAGTCCATTCTGATGATGGTCGGCAGGGTGACCAGCTCGTGAGAATCAACATCCAAGTACCGACGAAGCTGACCAAGGAACAGCGCGAGTACCTTGAGCGCTTCGAAGAGGTATTCGGCTAGAACTCCAACGGTCGGCAGATGCAGGCCTTCATCTTCAGCGTCGGGAAGTCACTGGTGTAGGCGGGTCGAACCACCCACGCCGTGTCCGCACCATGTCCGGTACCTCCTACTGCTACCACGTCTCGGTCCACTTGCACGAGACCGGCATCTGCCGCCATCATGACGATCTCCGCGCACACCTTCGTCCCCTGACCAAACGTCCTGTAGGCCACGGCAAGAAGTTCGTTGATAGTCCATGTTCCGAGTGTCTTCCTGATCCCTCTCCCAACTCCTGCAAAGGCATGCGTCGCAGTCAGGACTGTAGCACCTGCTTCAGCTATCCTGCTCCGCATCTCCGCAGGCATCTCATTGTGGTTGGGGCGAACAAAGCCGCTCTGATGACTAACGACAATCACGCCTCTATGGGGAAATCTCTGCGCAAACCTGAGCCCCGTACCGCCCTCGGTTGAGGCCACAACTATCTTGTCCAGCGGTTCTTCACTGCTTAGATAGCGGTCCACTGCCTCTATGACAGCGTCAGTGTTCTGCGGGCCCGGTTGAGCGAAGTGAACTGTGATTGTCAAACTCTCGTGTCCTCCAGACCTTTCAACTTCAGTTGTGCGCTGCCATTCCACTCTGCCACTCTCTGACAAAGTACTCTGCTATGGCAAGTACGAGGAGTGTGACGAAGGCCAACCAGAAGTCAATGCTGATACTCTCAATGTTTGAAACAAGCCACGCGGCCAAGACAATGACCATGACCTTGAACAACCACTTTGCCGCCTCTCGTGCCAGTCTGTTGCCCTCTTTCTCATCTTGGTCAGCCAGCATTGTGGTCTGACGGTACTCCCTCGATATGGTCTCGGGATCTCCCAGCTCGCTAATCACCTCCGCGAGGAGTCTGTGCCTGTCGTCATGAGGTCTGCTGTCTGCCTTGGATGCAAGGGCTTCCATTATGTGTTCTCTCAGGTCTTCAATGAGGTCCTCGGTGTGAAGGTCATCGGGAAGTGCCTTCCTGACGCCTCTGAGATATGTGTCAATCTCCTTGTCAATCTCATCACTCACTTGTCAGTTCCTCCAGTTTACTAAACATCAGTTCGAGTGTGACGGTCAGCTCTCGGTAGACGCGGTCCCCTTCTCCGGTAAGCACATACACCTTGCGACTTGGTCCTGCATCCGACCTCTCAACCCGAACGTTCAGCAGCCTTTCCTGCTTCAGCCGGTGCAGTATCGGATAAAGAGTACCCTCCTTGACCTCAAGCAGGCCGTCTGTCTTCTTGTGGAGCTCGCGAGCAATCCCATACCCGTGAATGCCCTGCTGGTATCGTCTTACGACTGCAAGCACTGCATACTGAAGCAGGCCTCTCCGAAGCTCTATCTTCCAGCCTTCCTCGAAAGATGGTCCTGTCTTCAAGTAGCGGTCTCTCCGTAGTTGTCCTTCGAGAACAGACGTGGTCAAGCTTATCTCTGTTTTCTTCACAAAGTACGTGCATAGCAAGCTGAGACATAGTCTGGTAAGCGTGCAGCGCTTCGTCTTGACTGTCAGAGTGACCCGAATCGGCCAAGTACTGACGTACCATGTCAGGGTATCTCAACCTCTCGGACTCCTCATCGAACGGAGCACTTCAGAGACTGTCTGCATCGTGGCGTTTCCGGTTCACAAGGTTATGGAGCTCTCTTCTGACTGTGGAGACGTACACTCTTGGTTCCCTGAGCCGGAAGTACATCAATGAGGCGACTACTCTCAGAATTGCACTGAGGACGAGCATTGCGAAAACTGCAATCTCAAGACCAAGACTGGGAACTAGGGCTTCCCCGAGAATACCCGCGACAAGTGATCCCAAGAGGAATATCACGCCGGTGAACGTGTTGTACACCGATATGTGGGTACCCCTCTCTCCTTCGGGCGCCACATCGTATATGTAGGCGGTGGTCGCATTCATCGATGCCGCTGTCGCTATGCCCGCTATGACATTCGAGATGTAGACCAAGACTGTGTCACGAACGAACAACACGGCCGCGTAAAGGGCGGGGACGAGAAACAGGAGTGCTCTTCCCAAGATGATCAGTGGGCGTCTTCCCACCCTGTCACTGAGTTTGCCAAAGGGCACAGTGAGTACCACCATCGAGATGGTCATGATTGCTGATGCCAGTGCTATCTCAAACAGGCTGTTCTTGAGCCATGTTCGCTGGACTACGATGAAGAACGGCCATGCCATGGACATTCCAAAGGAGAAGAAAGTAGCGACGAAGCACAGTCTTCTAAAGTCACCTGGGCGTCTGAGCAGTTTCAGCACCGGCGGGAACGTCCTCTTCTGTGTATGTGGTCGCCGTTTCTCCATTATTGTCAGTGAGGCCAGTGAAGAGCAGATGCCTACAACTGCAGTCATGTAGAAGGGCAAGTAGTAGCTCTCGGCGATGGGGTTTCCGGGTGGGAGAAGAATGGGACCTAGACCTCCCAGTGCCAGTCTCAGTGCAGGCAAGAGCGACGGTATGCCTGCCATGAAGCCCGCCCAGAGTGTGGCAACCAGTGAGGCGATGTTCGTGGCCATTCCTAATCTGCCCAACTCCTGTCCTCTCTCGCGTTCGCCCATCAGTCCTCCGATAAGTGAGAGCCAGGTTGGTATTTGAATGCTGAAGAGAATGGACTGAATTGCATAGAGTATGATCATGTCAAGTGGGGTATGCGCCCAGACAAAGAGATAGACCGTGAACAGCCCCATGAGTGTCCCTGTGACGACGAATGCCTTGTTGTGCCCAATCCTGTCAGAGGCCGCTCCCCAAGCGGGCTGCATGACCGTTGGGGCAACATTTCCAACCGCCCTGAACGCCCCTATCTCTGCATAGTTGGCACCCATGTCGATGAGGTATGAATTGAGAAAGGGAGAATGTAGTCCCACAGCGAACTGAGTCAGAGAACCAACGATGAAGACCCTTCGTGGCAGTCTTCCGTTGCTGACTGCTTGAGCTTCATCCATGGCTTGGTACCGCTCGGGTGGTCATGGCAACGGTGTTTTAACTCTGGTCCTTGGTACAAAGAGGTTGGGCCACCGAATGGATTATCAGGCTCTGATATGCGTTCTCGATACCAGTGTGAGTGCTGAGTATGCTTGAGGATAGGGTCTTCAGAGAGCGAGAGGAGCGAGTCAGAGAGTTCCTCAGGCGCAGTGGCGCGACATTCGCGGTCGTCACTCCATCTCCCAACTTCCAGTACTTGACCGGACTTCACTATGTACTGCGTGAGCGGCTCGTGGCCTTGATACTCAGCCCAACCAATGAGCCCATCCTGATTGTCCCATCCTTTGAGTTGTCGGAAGTCAAGTCGAGGACATGGGTTCGCAGTGTGTATGGGTGGGATGAAGACCAGAACCCCTACAGTCTTCTTGCCAGACTCGTTGGGACTTCCGGTGATGACCACGTTGCGTTCTTTGAAGACTCGATGCCTGTCAGCATCTTCTGGTCGATTCGTGACTCTGTATCGCGCATCAGGGAGAGTAGGTCCTTGGGGCAGGCTCTCAGCAGCATGCGCCTCCGAAAGTGCGAGGCGGAGGTGGAACTGATGAGGAAGGCCGGTCATGTCATTGACGCTGCCGTGATGAAGGCATTTCGAAGCGCGAGGTTGGGCATGACCGAAGCTGAGTTGTCACAGGTGGTGCAGAACGAGGTCATTCGGCTAGGAGCCGAACCCACATTCTCCACTGTGCAGTTTGGTGAGCGGAGCGCGCACCCTCATGCTGACAGCAGTAATAGGGCGCTCAAGGATGGTGATCTAGTCCTTCTTGACTGCGGGTGTTCGGTCGGGGGCTACAATACTGACATGACAAGAGTTGGTGTGGTTGGGCCGCCAACTGCTGACCAAGAGAAAGTGCACTCCATAGTATTGCGTGCTGAGGAGTCTGCCATTGAGAAGATATCCTCCGGACTCTCATGCGAGGAAGCAGACGGTCTGGCACGGCGAGTCATCGAGAATGAGGGCTACGGCGAGTGCTTTACACACCGCCTGGGGCATGGTGTCGGGCTGGAAGTCCACGAGCCACCGTATCTGGTCCGCAATAGCAGTCAGGTCCTCGAGCCCGGTATGACCCATAGTGTGGAACCGGGGATATACATTGAAGGACGGTTTGGCATCCGCATCGAGGACTTGGTCTGCGTGAGGGACGAGGACTGTGAGGTCTTGACCTACTCGCCCAAGGACTTGTTCGTCATAGAACCCTAGTCCTTGTTACTTCCCTGCGCAGAATCCTGTGTCTTCCCATCCGGTGCCTTCGACAGAATCTCTTGGATCTTCTTCCGGTCCTCTTCAGAGAGACTACTCATTGTTGCAGCCGACTGCTGCATCATCTCCCCTACTATTAGCGCATAGAGTGGTGGCAGTGCGCTGGCCGTCTCTAGCCGCTCCTTATACTCCTCCTCTGCAAGCGCTCTGGCTTCCTTCAGGGCCTCTGGTGTGACCTCGCCCTTGCCGATTCCTGGGCATGCCTTGTTGCTCACACGAAACTTCTCCCCATCGTACTGGAGAGGAAAGGTCCTGCACGATATGGGGCGTGAGAATCTTATGGCACATCCGTTGGACTCCTCAATGAAGAAGATGCACGATGTGTTCTCTGGCGACTTGGCCAAGGGTTTGCGTTTCGTCTCGAGATACACTTGGTCCTCCTCGTTCTGTGTGACAAGAGTGAGCGCCGGTAGTATCTGCCCAATATGGTTCTGGGTTGTCCATCTTGAGAGGTCGCCAAGCGTCACGTTAACCCTGTCACGTGTGCAACAGACTCTGTTTGAGCACGTCTGTTCCATGCACTTGAAGCTGTACTTGGTCTTCTCCGTCAATGTTCTCACCAGAATGGGTTTTGTCGATGGCATATGTGTTTCGAGATTAAGCTTTTCGACATGAACCAGCCGGTATCAGTGTGTTGAGTCGCCTCCAATCCCGATGGCCCATTGGTTTCTTCCTTGTGGTCCTCTATGGGATTTCGGACCGGCTTTGCAGGCATCTGGACGAGCGCACAACACTCGGACCTGATCTTCATTGCGATTCGTGTCGGTGAAGGCAGTACATCTGTCAGCATGGGCCCTTCACAGTTGAAACTTCCTCCCCAGACGCGTTCAATCCGAAAGGTATATGATGCGCTCTCTGACCACGGCACCGATGACCCCACACGGACGTGACTTCGATTGGAGTGTCAAACTTGTCGTTAGGCGCTTATCCCTTTCCGACCAAACCCTCTTCAAAGTGCTCTCTGCCACCTGACCCACGGAGGGCGTAGCTCTCATGGAAGAGAACTGGCATGCAATGGACGCGGAGTCTGTCCTGCATATTGTGGGTTCCTCGCCTGAGGGCTTGACCAGTGAGGAGGCGAAAGCTCGCATCGTCCAGTCCGGACCAAATGAACTGGCGGTAAGCGCAGGCAACTCTGTTCTGGGCCTATTCCTCGGGCAGTTCAAGAACATCCTCACCATAATCCTAATCCTTGCCGCGATAGTCTCAATAGTGGTTGATGAGGTGGTGGATGCAATCCTGATCCTCATCATCGTGTTTGTCTCCGCCCTTCTTGGTTTCTCACAGGAGTATCGTGCAGAGAAGGCCCTTGACGCACTGCGTCAAATGCTACGCCCGACCGCGGTTGTGCTTAGAGATGGCAGACCAACCACGGTTCTCACAAGGGAGATTGTTCCCGGGGACATCTTGATTCTGAAGGAGGGCGAGCGTCTTCCTGCAGACGGTCGTGTCATAGAATCCGTAAATCTGAAGATTGGTGAAGCTGCGATAACTGGTGAGTCTGTCCCGGTCCAGAAGACCACTGCAACGCTGCCAATCGACACTCCACTTGGTGACCGACGAAACATTGTCCTGTCCGGTACTGATGTCACTTATGGCAAGGGCATGGCCGTCGTTGTCGCGACTGGATTGAAGACTGAGTTTGGCCGCATTGCCAGTCAGGTGGCGTCGGTCCGAAAGGAGAGCACCCCGCTTGAAATTCGAACTAGAGAGATTGGGGTGTGGCTGGGGACTGTCTGTCTTGTTGTCTGTGCTGTTGTGGTCGTGTTTGGTCTGCTGGAGCACTTCTTCCTGAGCGGTTCCCTCACACCAGATTTCATACGTACCATGTTCCTGTTTGGCATTGCACTCGCTGTCGCCTCGGTTCCAGAGGCACTTCCCGGTGTCGTAGCAGGAAGTCTGGCCATTGGTATGCACCGCATGGCTCATGAGAACGCCCTTGTACGGAGAATGGCTGCAGTTGAAACCCTTGGATGTACCAGCGTAATATGCTCGGACAAGACTGGGACCATAACTCGTGGAGAAATGACAGTGCGGCAGGGATACGTCGACGACGTACTGCTTGCCGTGTCAGGTGAGGGGTACGAGCCAGTAGGCGAGATTCTGCCCATGGATGGCAAGCCTTCTCCTGTGGGAGAAGACCATTTCCGCATGCTCATGGAAGGCTGTGCACTCTGCAACGATGCAACAGTCGAGCGTGTCGACGGTAGATGGAAGGTGATGGGAGACCCCACAGAAGGAGCGCTCTTGGTGCTCAGTATGAAGGCCCACACAGATGTCATACAGCTGCGTGAGCGCTGTGCACGGATTGGCGAAATCCCGTTCAGTTCCGAAAGAAAGCGAATGAGCACAATTCACGACACGCCAAGCGGCTCAAAGATACTGTACATGAAGGGTGCTGCCGAGATAGTCCTTGAGAGATGCGCGCACTATGCAACAGCCTCTGGAGTTCAGGAGTTGACCAACGAGGTCAAGCTGTCACTCCTTGAAAGGAACTCCCAGATGGCATCTCAGGCATTGCGTGTGCTAGCAGTAGCATACACCCCGAATCCGAATATGGACGCTTCAGATGAAGATGCTGTGGAGAGAGACCTCACCTTTCTTGGGCTGGTTGGGATGATTGACCCTGCACGACAAGATGCAATTCAGGCTATTGGAGTCTGTACGTCCGTCGGCATAAGGCCCGTCATGATAACGGGTGACCACAAGCTCACTGCTGTTGCGGTCGCCAAGGAGGTTGGAATCTACAAGCCTGGCGACCTTGTGCTGACCGATAGTGAGCTGGGGAGTCTCACTGACCAAGAGTATGACAAGATTGTCGACCAAGTGACAGTCTATGCTCGTGTCTCGCCAAGTAGCAAGCTTCGGATAATCCAAGCATGGAAACGGCGTGGAAAGGTCGTCGCCATGACTGGAGACGGCGTCAACGATGCTCCTGCACTGAAGCAGGCAGACATTGGAGTCGCTATGGGCATAACGGGCACCGACGTGACGAAGGAAGCGTCTGATCTGGTTCTTGCAGATGACAACTTCGCTACGATTGAGAAGGCGATTGAGCTCGGCAGATGGATATATGACAACATCAAGAAGTACCTTGCCTATCTGTTGCAGGCTAACCTTGTTGAGATCATTGTGCTCTCACTTGCAGTGTTCATGGGCTATCCATTGCCTCTGCTACCAGCTCACGTCCTCTACATCAACCTAGCGACCGACGGTCTGCCAGCCATTGCATTGGGACTCAGTCCACCCGACCAGGACATCATGAAAAAACCGCCTCGCAATCCAAGAGAGAGCATCTTCTCACGAGATGTAAAGGAGTTCTACCTGATTACGGTACTGGTCCAAGTACCCCTGTTCCTTCTCATATTCATGGGCATAGCTCCGCCGGGCACCGCTGAAGACGCGCCCGCCTTTGAGAGAGCGCGTACGGTGTTGTTCTTCCTGTTTGTGTTCTTCGAGCTGACCTTGTCTCTAACCTGTCGCTCGCTCAGACAACCCCTCTGGAGAGCACTTCCCCACAAAATGCTCTTGGCGTCGGTAATCTTCAATGCTTTGCTGACAATCATTCTGTTCGGCATGGTGCCTGGGGTGGCTGCAGCCTTTGCGTTGGTCCCCCTTGACGTTGTGGATGTCTTTGTCATCGCGGGAATGTGCGTATTGACACTTCTAATAGTGGAAGCATTCAAGGCCTTCTTGCGTTGGCAGGAGTCACATGGGAGCCGGGCCGACTAGACACAGGTGTCTTGTTCCGGAGCTCGGGTGTTAGCAGTGGATTGACTCAGCCGGAGGGCCCATGCTGCAACGTGAGTCATAACGGTACTCGGGCAGGCCTATGAGACAAGTCGCTTCTCTAGCCATGCTTCCATGTCTTCCAACACGCGTTCCTTGCCAATCTCCGCGTGAATCTCATGGTATAACCCCTCGTAGAGTTTCCACTCCTTGTCCTGGGATGCAAGATTGTCATGGAACTCCTTCGCCTTTTCAGCAACCACTACTCTGTCATCCCCAGCCTGTTGTATCAGTGCTGGTGTCCGGATGAACTTCGCCAGTCTCATTGCCTTCTTGGCTGCATCCAGCCCGGAGATACCAAGCCGCGGTGTGACCTTGTCAAACCTCAGAGGGTCATTCTCGTGAGCTCTGACGACCTCCGGATCATGACTTGCAAGTGAGAAGTCGAGCTTGGTCTGGACGTACCGCTTCACGTCCATGAGAGAAAGGACTCGAGCTGCTAACCTCGTCATCCGACCCACCGGCAGTCGCTCGGCTAGGCCCGGACACGAGATCACGATACCATCCACTGACTCCGGATACACCGCCACGTATCGTATCACATGCAGAGCCCCCATTGAGTGACCGAAGAGATACGTGAGCCTGTTGGGGTATTTGTCCTTGGCCTGCATGACTATGTTCTGCAAGTCCTCTACGTACTCGTCGAAGCTTATCACATGTCCCTTTCTGCCGGTGTAGTGACCAAATCCTCTCATGTCGGGAGCCAGTACAGCGAGGCCTCTCTGCGAGAAGTACTCCCCAATGTTCTTCATCGTCTGTCCGTGACTTCCCAGACCATGAATCGCAATGAGCAGCGCCCTTGGCTTGTCATCATCTGGTAGCCAAGCACACATGTACATCCTGGTGCCGTCGTAGCCGACATACTGATCCTCATGGAACTTCATATGTACTGCATCCTTCATCCGGACAGTCCGTGCCAAAGCAGGATATGTCTTTCTAGGATGCTTATGCACTCGGCACCCCGTAGGATGTCTTATCCTACGAGGTGCTTGGCACTCGGGTGCAAAACCCCACAGATGAGCCTAGAATCTCAGTGGAGTTGGTGGCTCAGTGGAGTAGTCGTAGAACCCTCTGCCACTCTTTCGGCCAAGCCAGCCTGCCCGGACCATCTTTCTGAGCAAGGCTGGAGCCCTGTACTTGCTGTCCTTGAACTCGTCAACGAAATAGTCGGATATGTAGAGGAGTGTGTCCAACCCAACGAAGTCTGCGAGCGTGAGCGGTCCCATGGGCCAGTTGAGTCCCAGCTTGATGGCAAGATCCATGTCCTCCACCAATGCCACATGCTCCTGAATCGCAAACACCGCCTCGTTGATGGCGGGCACAAGTAATCTGTTGACTGCGAATCCGGGTGCCTCATTCACGACGACGGTCTGTTTGCCAATCTTCTGAGAGACCTGTTTCACGACCTCCACAGTGGAGTCATCTGTCGCCTGTCCCCTTATTATCTCGACCAGCCCCATCACGGGCACTGGATTGAAGAAGTGCATCCCGATGAATTTCTGGGGTCTCTTTGTCACGGCAGCCATCTGGGTGATGCTGATACTCGAAGTGTTGGAAGCGAGGAGTGTGTGAGAGGGAGCGGCGCCATCCACCTCCTTCCAAGTGTCGAGCTTGAGCTTGACTATCTCAGGAATCGCTTCGATGACCAAGTCTGCATTTCCTACTGCGGCCTTGAGGTCGAGCACACAGTTGATTCTTCCAATGATCTTGTCCGCCTCCTCCTGAGACATCTTACCTTTTGCAACACCCCGTCCGAGGTTCTTCTTGATGGTGTCCATCCCCTTGTCAAGAAACCTCTGTTCGATGTCGCGCATGACAACTTGATAGCCTGCCTGTGCGCACACATGAGCAATACCGTTGCCCATCTGCCCTGCGCCCAGTACTGTAATGTTTCTTATTTCCAAGACACGTAGCCTCCGGCTGTTCTACCTTTCCGCCGTACTGCGATGACGCGTTACCTCGCTATATCTCTGACGCATGGCCGCAGAAGTCACCAGCACAGTTTTAGGTCTGTATTGAGAACAGCATGCCGTAAAGACGAAGTGTGATGAGCTTTGGACGTCCTTAGTAACGCTGTACTGATCATCTTCATTGTGACGTATGTCGCGATATCTACCGAGAAGGTTCACCGGACTGCGCTGTCGATGTGTGGGATGAGCGCGGTCGCATTCACCCTGTATGTTGCTGCATTGCTGGGCCATCCAAATGGTGCAACATTCACCGAACTTGTCCACGCAATCGAATGGACTACCATCCTGTTCGTCACCGGCCAGATGATCATAGTCACAGTCGCTCGTGCCTCGGGAATGTTCCAGTATGTCGCGCTACGGTTGTCGTCCACCGCCTGCGGTGAGGGTAGGCGTCTATTCTCGATATTCTTGGTCTTCGTGTTTTTCATCTCTCTGTTCTTCGACACGACATCCACAATGCTGATCATGGCTCCACTCACGGTGGAGGTCTGTGGTGCAATGGACTTGGACATCAAACCCTTCCTGATATCCGAGGCTCTGGTTGCGAACTATGCATCAATACCGTCGATTGTGGGAGATGTGCCGAATCTTGTCATTGCCTCGTCCACAAACATCGACCCTGCCCTAATGTTTGTCTCACTGATACCGCTCTCGACACTCTACTTCATCATCACGACGCCTATTCTTCTCAGAGTCTTCGAAGACAAGCTCGTTCCAATACATGCTGACAGAGTGGATGAGATGGCTTGCATTGACCCCGTTTCCATGATAAAGTCTCGAAGAGACTTCTATGCCTCTGTCGTGGCGATGTCGGTCCTCGTGCTTGGCTTCACAATTGGTCCCAGTGTGTCGAAGGAAGTGCCGCTTGAAGCCTCTCTGATAGTCTTCGCCATCGCCTCCTTCATGCTTGTGCTCAAACAGAGCGATGTTGACAAGCATTTGGCACAAGTGGGCTGGGGAACCATATTCTTCCTCATAGGTCTCTTTGGTCTCGTGTCCGCATTTCACCTGACTGGTATCATAGACGAACTTGTGTATGCAGTGAACTCGATGATAGGTGGTAGTGAGAGTGCTGCAACACTGTTCATCACCGTTGTGCCGGCTATGATATCTGGTGTTATCGACAACGTCCCCATCGCCGCCGTGCTCGCGCCACTCGTGGTAGGGATTCACAACATGCCTATTCTACCACTTGCGCTGGTCGTGGCCGTAAACGTTGGGGGATGCCTACTACCAATCGGGTCCCCAGCAAATGTTCTTGCGTTGGCTTACTCAGAACACGAAGGCGACCCAATCGGGCTCTTCCGTTTCGCGAAGATAGTTTCTCCAATTGCCGTTCTGATGCTTCTGACCGCAGTTGGATACCTCTTGCTACTGAGCCTAATAATGTGATTCTTATTGTCAGCCTGCCGGGTCCTCACCAGACGCTAGTAACGTCTTGTGACCTCTTCTGGCGACCTCAGAAAGTGGCTCCGCATTATAAGACGGTGCGCGTTCTCCTAGCCATGAGGCGAATCGTCC
Source organism: Candidatus Thorarchaeota archaeon (assembly GCA_013388835.1). NCBI lineage: Archaea > Promethearchaeati > Candidatus Thorarchaeota > Candidatus Thorarchaeota archaeon. The sequence goes on from JACAEL010000052.1 coordinate 34,808, forward strand.
TCCGATTGTGAGCGAACATAGTAAGATGGTGTGCAGAACAAATGCTTTCCAAGCCAAACCTTTATATCAAACTACGTGCCAGAACTGAACATGCAACTGTTCACACACTCTGTGTGTCACGGGCTCTGCCCAAGGAGCGAGACGACGTGACTCACCACAGAGAATCTCGTGCTTCTGTCATTTCGTCATTGAGTGACCAGTCGTGTGACTGCACCCTCTCATTGTTGGCGGATCGAATAGCAGCTATGACGGAGTGTGGGTTGGAGTATGAATAGAGTTTCAGCCTTCTTCGGTTTCAAGAACCCCTCGCCAGAGCTGGTCGGCATCTCAATGAAGATGGCGTCCCTGCTTCCAGTCACCAGTATTGCAATGAGTCTGAGTTCCTCATTCTATATCATATACATCGCTGAGGCACTAGTGGGGGGACATTGGCTTGGAGGAATGGCTCTTGTGGGCACATTGATAGCTGTTCAGATGTGCATCCAGATCATGCTCGACTACCCGACGGGCGCGGTGGGCGATTGGATTGGTCAGCGGTACATCATTCTCTCGGCCTTTCTCTGCATGGGGGCTTCGTTCTATGTGTTGTCCACAGTGACGAGTCACTCACCTGTCTGGGTTGTTCTGTCAGTGTTTGTACTTGCAGGAATTGGCGAGTCTCAGCTGAGTGGTGCTTTCCAGTCTTGGTTCGATAACAACTATCGAATCGCCGTCCCAGAAGATGTGGACCGGTCTCAGTATGGAGTCTTCTGGGGAAAGGTGAACATGCTCTTCAGCCTCACAGGGACACTTGCGCTCGTGCCGGGTAGTGTGATGGCAGTTGTCGTGGGCAGAGCTTGGGTATTCCAGCTCCAAGCAGTGCTCTCAGTATTGATTGCTCTCATTGGATTCTTTACTATCACTGACTTGCCTGCTGTCGCGATGCTCCGCGAACGACGGCCGTCGATTGGGAGGTACAAGACCCTGCTCGGCGATGGTGTACGCTATCTGGTCAGTAGTCGCTTCGTCACGCTAATAGTCCTTGGAACCACTGTCGCCAGCAGTGTCGGCTACGTGTGGGGATCACTTCTGCTGTTCCCGATGTACTTTAGCTACTTGGGCAACGAAGTCACAGTGTCCTCCTACAGGACCGTGCTGTTCCTAATAGGCGTCGTGCAGGCGGAGCGTGCCTCAGTGCTGTCTAGGAGATTGGACCCGACCAAGTGGCTCCCTCGCGCAATGATGCTGATGGGATCGGGCTTCGTCTTCTTTGTGAGCTTCGCTCTCATCATGTTCTTCCTCCCTGGGACTCAAGGTGACGAGATGGTCTCCCTGACACTGCCGTTCACGGATGTGATCGTGTTCAGTCTCCCTGCATCGTCTGTGGCACCAACAGTACTAATCCTCCTAACATTTGCGGTGAGTGGAGTCTTTGGCACTCTAGTGGGTATCCTCAGTCAGCGTCTGGTGGTCGATGCAATTCCCAACCGGATTCGGAACAGCATGTATTCTCTCATTCCCACGATATCGATGGCACTTGCTATACCACAGATGGTGTTCTTCGGCTGGTCCCTGACCAGCATTGGATTTCCATTCACAATGGCCTCTTGTGCATTGGTTGCACTGCTCGGAGCACTAATGGTCCGTCAAGGAATGACCTATCCGAGGCCAGTGGTTTCTGAGGATAGTACTAGGTCTATCTCTATCTCCCAAGCGGCCCCTACCGAGTGAAACATGGCGGGGGCCGCACCATTCACTGTCAGATGAACCGGCAAGACCATGATACTCTCTCGCTCATGCAATATAGCACCGGGACTGCTCCGGGAGGTCAGTCTAGTCGTCGGAAGCCCTCATGCTCTCTGTTCCTGTGATTGGTCACGTGAGAGTCGTACGGAACAAGAACAAAGTCCAACTGCCGGGTGCCTGCTGACGTTTTCCGGTCAGTCATGGTGTCCGTTAATCCCGCTCACCGGAGAGGTTAATAACACTCGCCCATAATCATCTGGTGGTGAATGAATGTCAGACAGACCCGGCTTTCTAACTGTGAGCTATGGTGGTTCTGGTCTACAGACCATGGGCTATGAGAAGAGGATGATTCGCGAGAACGACGTCAAGTTCGATAACGAAGATGGCTCGTTCGAGCTTACAGATGTCCGTTTGGTTTGGTATCGTAAGCCCGGGGCTGCCAAGGGTGGGAAGCTGAAGAAGTTCGGCGCACTCGCGGGCGCAATCGCGGGAGCTGCTGTACTTGACAGTGTGGGCAGTAGGATAGGCGGGATTGGCGGAAGTGCAATCCGGGGAGTCGGAAGAGGGATTGCAGGAGCCGCAGTCTACTCCGCTTTCACCTCATGGACGGCAGAGAACTTCTACAATGTGGACCCCAATGGTAACACTGAGAGCCTCGCAGTTCCGATTGTGGCGATATCCAATGCCGCTCAGAGTGGCAGCAACCTTGTGGTGGAATTGAAGTCAGGCGGCACCATGAGCTTCAGTTTCAAGCAGAGCAAGGTGATTCCCTCTGTGATAGCAAACATCACACAGGCACAGACAGTTGGCAAGTGTCCGTACTGTGGAGCCAACGCTGGTCGAGCCGCTAGGTGTCCCAAGTGCGGAGCGTCGATTGATGCAGGCGGGGGCGAGGCACATGTACATGAACAAGAGGACGAGGGACCCGAGTCCGCTACACTCCGCTACTCCGGTGGTGCAGGGCGGGGCGATCCTGATAGTGTGACCATATCCTTTGGTCGAACCGGCCGGGGAGGTCAGCCTGATTCAATGACAATTCAAGTTGACCAGCCAGCAGGGGCCAAGGGCAGTGGAAAGTTCTGCATGAACTGTGGAAGTCCACTTCCTGCAGGCGCGAAGTTCTGCAACAATTGCGGACAGAGAGTATAGTTCTGATAGAGTGGGGGAGCTCTCTCCCCCTTCTATCACATGACCTTCTTCTTCTTTGGTTTCCGTGTCGTCTTGCCTACTGCGGAAACAGGCCACTAAGGGAGAGAGTGTGTTCATCTGAACAGGTCTTCTTCTCGCGTGCGCGGTATGTCCTTTCCGCGTTCACCTCCCTGTTCGTAAGAATAGCCTCTCACAACCACTACTGGAGTGCCCTCTCCTGCCTGTCCCATGAGAGGTTCTGCAGCTGCCGCAATCTCGTCTACATGGCAGACTGTAGATCGTTCCAAGATTCGCCCATGCAGGTCTGTTCTCCCCCGATTGTACCTGAATGCCGCTATTCCTGAGCATCCAATGGCAAGGTTGACTCCTCCCTTTCTCCACGGGCGCCCTTGTGTGTCAGATATGATGACTGCAACACGAACACCCACACTAACTTCCACACACTCCCTGATTCTGTCGGCACTCTTGTCCGCATCGATGGGCAAGAGCACGAAGGACCGGTCGGGCGCGTTCGACCTGTCCACCCCACTAAAGTTGCAGACCATTCCATTCTTGGCTTCAGTTATGAGCACCCCGTGGTCTCTCAAGACACGGCGGCATTCTCTCAGGGCGAGCTCTACATGTACTGGGTCAAACCCATTTCGTCTTGCAATCTCTAGAGCACGAAGACTGGGCTCTACAGCATCACAATGCGCCACTCTTCCTTCTGCTTTGGAGACAACTGTGTGAGCAACGACCAGAATGTCCCCGTCCTCCAGGTTGATGCCGCTCTTCTGTAGTGACTGAACGATCACATCACCAAGGTTACAAACATTGTCCACTCTCGGAATGTTCTGGAGTGCGAAGAGCCTAATGTGGTTGTCTGGGTGTCGGGTCGGAATGTTGTGGCCCCCGTGCAGGCTGTACTTGGACCATATGACGCGCAGACGGGAAAGTAATAAATGCTGACCTGAAATAGGTCTGTATGTTTCAAAGAGCAAAGGGCAACACAAAACGGAGAGCCAACATGCTGGCCTCCAGTTGTGTGTGAGTCATACTGCATAACGGACCGACTTCATCAAAGGAGTGAGTCAATTGGGTCAAGGTAGCACTGTTCCCCGTGTGTCAGACAGTGGGGACATCAAAGAAGGTACAATCGCGAAGTTCATGCGAAAGAGGACTCAGCTAGTTGGTTTCGAAACTGGACTCAACAAGCACACGCAGTACGCAATAGAATTCTTGGACAACTCGATTGACGCACTAGAAAGCTACTTCTGGAAGTCCAAGAAGCGTCCACGCTTGACCGAGCAGCTAGACCCAGAGATAATCAAGGAGATTCGTGAGAAGCTGGCGCCGGATCTGACTGACTCCATAGCCTATGGAAAGCAGATTGAGAAAGACATGAAGGACGGCAAGCCGATAGCCCTTCCTCCCACCCCAAAGGAGAACCTCGAAGAGCGTCTCAGGAGGTTCAGGAAGTTTCTCACGCCGTTCAGAACACTCCTGAAGAAGGACGAACCCTTTGTTGCCATTCAGCTGACAGAAGTCCTGATGCCCGACCTCATTCCCATTGATGACCCGGAAGGGACCAAGGTCTATGAGTTCACATGCTTGGACAATGGTGTTGGCATGGTCCCAAATGACCTTGAGAAGTATGGGATCTATCTGGCATCTAGCAAGTCCGAGAAGCTGAGACAGACGAGAGGAAGTCAAGGTTTCGGTGCACCGTCTGCTTTCAGTGATGCCCAGAACACTACTGGCAAACCGATATTCGCTGTTACCAAGCGCTTCAATTCTGAACTCGCCGTAGTAGCGGACTTCTACACGACCACTGCTAACACGAAGGAATACGTTGCAGGTCCTCTTGAGATGGACCTGCCAATCGAGCATGGGACCTATGTACGGCTCAACTACCTAAACATACAATATCGACGCGGTTATGCAGACATCTACTGCGAGATGGCGTCGCTTCTCAACTCGCATGTCACGATAATATTCATAGATCCCTACGGAACTGTGAACATCTATCCACGAAGGGTAGATGTCTTTCCTGAAGAACCCAAGTACGCACAGCCACACCCCGCAAGCATCCGGATTGGTGAGTTTCAGGACCTCTTGCGCGAGACGCCAGAACGAACACTTGGGGGTTTCCTTACACATGCATTCTGCAGACTCAGTCCCAACAAGGCTGAAGCAATCATTAACGCGGCAAATGCCGAGCTGGGTCGTCGGCATCTTGAGAAGCTGAGCCTGCGAACGCCCACTGACACTCTGGACAAGACCGAAGTGGAACTCCTTTATCGTGCATTTGCAAACGAGGAGTACATAGCTCCTCCCACCGACACAGTGGTCCCGGTTGGGGAAGAGGTCTTCGAGAAGACTATAGCAGAGGCCTACAAGCCAGAGTTCGTCGCAGCTGTCACTAGGAAGCCAACATCGGGAAAGGGGCTGTCCTTTGCCGTGGAGGTCTGCATTGCATACGGTGGGGAGATTAAGCCTGCCACATCTGCACCCATGGTCCTCTGGCGGTTCGTGAACAGGGTGCCCAAGCTACGGGACAACAGTGACTGTGCCACATGGAAGGCCTGTACCGCTGTGAACTGGAAGAACTACAAGCTCCAGGTGTTTGACAATGGTATTCCACGAGGCCCCGTCATGGTATTCATTCATGTCTGTGGTGCATATGTTCATGTGATGTTCAAGGGACAGAGCAAGCAGGCGCTGGCAGAAGATGAGGTGTTGCTCCGAGAGATCAAGCTGGCCCTTGAAGATGCAGGACGGAAGTTCAGGAGGTTCATTACCCGTCACGAGACCGCCAGGAGAAAGGCAAAGCGAGCTGGTATCTTGGCCATGTACGCAGACCAGTTCGCTCAGAGCCTCGTGACCATCGCAAACACAGGAAGAGGCAGGAGTCTCTTTGACGCAGAGACCATTGCATGCAAGATTCGTGACTCCATATCTGGCTATGAGAGCGCCGACGAGGCCGAAGAGGGGGAGGTTGAAGACGACGATCTTACCGATGACGAGTTAGAAGCCGGCATCCCAGATGTGGGCGGTGAATAGATATGAGTCCTAGAGAGAGGAAGACAGACGGCAAGACCATTCAGATGACCCTGGGTGTAGACTCTGGTCCGGGCAGCAAGGAATCAAGAGGAGGGTCTCCTGACAAGGCTGTGAAGATGCAGTCGAAGCCACCGAAAGGAAAGCCGGCAAAGTCTGCTGCCAGAGAATCGGCACCTAAGAAGGGAGCTGTTGCTGTCGCTGAAGGCGCCGCGCCCAAGGCAGTTCAGTCCGCAGGAGTAAAGAAGCCTGCGAAGGACGCCTCAAAGAAGCCTCCCGCCAAATCCACACAGAAGAAACCCACAGAGTCGAAGTCTGCAGAGAAGCCTACAAAGAAGCCCGCAGAGAAGCCTTCAGGGAAGAAGCCTGCAAAGAAGCCCGCAG